>REAQ01000007.1 GCA_004294195.1 Sphingobacteriales bacterium
TAAGATCTTATGCTGGAGAATACGCGTATCTTCTTCGGAGATCTTTGTATTGGCAAGGATACCAAATCCGGTATTGATCCCATATACGGTTCTTTCTTCTGCCGCGATCTGTTCTACTTCTCGTTGGGATTGCAACACACGCTTCCGCGTATCTTCATCCAGCACACCCTCAACCGTACCCGCTGCTACAGCAATGGCACTGGATACAGTAAGGTGACCTGAGCCATACAAAAAGGTTCCCATAACGCAGTTAAAATTTGGGACAAGATAAAAAGTCTGACCGCCATTCGGTCAATAAAATTATATTTATGCCCATGAGATTTGTTTTGGTCTGTATCGTCTTTTTCATAGGTCAAATCACCAGGGCGCAGCGCATTGAAATGGTTACTGAACAAGGTAAATGCTCGATCCGGGGCATGAGTGTTGTCAATGATAATGTAGTTTGGGTCAGTGGCAGCAATGGTACGGTTGGAAGAACAGTTGACGGTGGAAAAACATGGACCTGGATGCAGGTGAAAGGCCATGAAAAAAATGACTTCCGCGACATTGAAGCCTTTGATGAGAAAACCGCCATCATCATGGCGGTGGGTGAACCGGCGTTCATCCTGAAAACCTTCAACGGTGGCGGTACCTGGAAACGGGTTTTTGAAGACAGCAGCAAGGGCATGTTTCTTGACGCCATGGAATTCTGGGAAAATGGCAACGGTATTGTGGTGGGGGATCCCATCGATAATAAAATATATGTGGCCAGAACTGCAGATTATGGCGTCAGCTGGGAACGGTACGCCACCAAATCCCTTCCAGCTACTGATTCCGGGGAAGCTATGTTTGCTTCCAGCGGCACCAATATCAGAAAATACTCCAGCCAGGAAGCCATGGTGGTGACCGGGGGCAAAAGGAGCCGGTTGCTGATGCATGAACGATGGGTGGACATCCCCATGCTGCAGGGTGGAAATTCCACCGGCGCCAACTCCCTTGCCGTTTGGAATGAGGCGCCCCGGAAAGCCAGGATCGTGATCGTGGGCGGGGATTTTCAGCAAGACAGTGCAACAGTGGGAAACTGCGTATACAGCACCAACGGGGGCAGAACCTGGAAGATCCCGGAAGTACCGCCGCATGGCTACCGCTCCTGTGTGGAATTCCTGACCGGGCAGATGCTGGTTGCCTGTGGCACCAGTGGAGTGGATATATCGATGGATGGCGGAAAAAAATGGCGCCTGGTAAGTAAAGAAAGTTTCCATGTTTGCCAACGAGCCAAAACCGGGAACGTTGTTTACCTGGCCGGAAACCGCGGAAGAATAGCCAAATTAGTCGGATATTAATGATATTGGACAAGTTTAGAGGCCATTAGCTGAAAAAAAAAGGGGTGGATTGGTATTTTCGCCGCGTGAAGGCCGCCTTTCTAACATCATACCTATTTCTGGGAATTGCCTGCAATTGCCTGGGACAAGACGCGTTGCTGAAATATCTTTTGGCAGTGCAAAAGGATAGTGGCATTACTTCAGGGGCCGGTAAATTGAAACCTCAATACGTAAATAATAAATATGTTTTTACCCGGCTCGCCTATGAGACGGGGATGATCATGCCGGTTGACGACAAAGAACAGGTGAATACGATGCTGCGTAATTCATCTTATTCATCCATCATGGTTTCCAACACATGGGATGTATCGCCCAGTTCAGTCTATTCCAGGATTTACCGCAAACCAAAGCTGGGGATCGGGATCGGGTTCATGAACTTAAGGAACCAGAGTTTCGGTAAACCCTACCTGTTTTACGGGTTCACGGAAATTCCGATCAACAGAAAAGAACGCAGGCTCAATTTTTCCTATGGTATTGGGGCAGGTATTGCATGGAACTTCAATCACTACGACAAAAATGACAACCCGGGCAATGAAGCCATCGGCTCCTCTGTTAACGCCCATCTCCAGGCCAGTTTTAACATGTACTATTGGTTGACGGACCATTTTATCATGGGCTTGGGTACCGGCTTTCGGCATTTCTCCAATGGAGCCCTGCAAAAACCCAATGCGGGGATCAACATCATTCCATTCACGCTATCCCTTCAATATAAGATCATGGAACGGCAGGTCACCCATGTGACGCCTGAACTCCCGCCGTTTCAAAAACATTGGAGCTATTCTTTGTATAACAGTGTGGGGGCAAAACAGCTCAAGATGGGCGAACCCACCGTCTTCAAAAATCTGCTGGGCTTCAATGCGGGTTACAAGTTTTCTTACAAGTATAGAATTGCCGCTGGGTTCGATATGACCTATACAGCGGGCAGTCCCCAGCGGGTGAGCGGCCCCGAATCAAACTTTTCAAAAAGCGTCAGCTATGGTCCTTATCTGGGATGGGAATGGTACCTGACTGACCGTTTGTACATTCCTTTTTACATGGGTGCATATATCCACCGCAACACGGAAAATGAAGAGGAGAACGTCCTTTTTCAACGCCTGGGACTTCGTTACGCCCTTGTGCCCTCTCAGGCATTGGTGGTTGGTGTAGGCCTGAAATCTCACTTCGGTGCAGCAGATTTCATTGAATTTACCCTGGGCACCAATTTCTGATCTGCAAAAATCTTGTCTTTTAAACATGAATAGTACCCCCTTCCAACACACGCACCGCTGAACCTTCTGCGAGGAAAACAGAATGTGGTTTTTCTTTCGCTAAATGCTGAAACGCTGATCCATATAGTTTCCCAAAATCTACATCGATGGTATAGTTGAGGGTTTGGTACACTTGCCATTTGGGATGCTCCACGGCATACTCAACAGACTTCCGATCATTCATACGGGAATATCCCCAATAGTGTTCTGTGATAAACGCTTCCTCACTTTGTGGATCAAAATCAAAAGCAGTTGAAGTGGTTTCAACAGAAAACTGGTGCCATCGTTCTTTCTTCCAAGCGTAAGATACTTTCAATGATGACGCAGTTTGATCCCATTGGTGCTTCATCGGCATGGCGGTGTAATGCTCTTTGTATAAAGTATTGGCCACCCAGGCCAGTGCCGGTTTGGGTACAATCTCGCTGATGAACACCACGCCCCTCTTCACCGTATTGTTTTCGGTATACGTAACGTAAAACCGAAGATTCACTTCTTCAAAATTAACGTGGAAAGGAACCTTGATTCCTTTAAGTCTTGTTTCCTGAAACATAAAGCCAACCAGACTGACATAACATCCGCCATTCCAAAAATCCAAAGCAGTGCCTGCTGGTAGATAAGGTTTCAATATTTCCGGATCAACGCGGTAATTGGCCATCGCCAATCTTCGCCATTCGGCGGTGAGGAAAACGTTTGCCATATACAAAACTAACACCTGCCTAGCGGGTTTAGTTTCGGGAAAAGAAAATAGGGTGTTGTACTGTCTATAAATACGGTGCTTTGAACCCCAGTTTCTTCATACCAGCCTTCAGTTCAGGGCAGGTCTTCATCAGGTTCCACAATAACCCGGAACGATGATTTTCTATCATGACAATAATTGGCCCCTGGTCGATTGCAAGGAAACTGTTGGCGAACCATGGTTTGTTCAACTCAAAAGCATCCACAAAACCATTTCTTTTCCAAAGTCTGTCGCCCATCACATAATAAAAATAATGAAGGGCCTTCATAGACTCCGTTGGCGTGAATGGCATAGAACTGAGTGCTGCGGTTGGACTGATTACGCCCAAGTCATTGGTTGGACTGTGTGCGGAATATCCGGTTGAATTATCTGAAGCGGTAAGTCCCCAGCAGGAATCACTGTATCCATAATATTTTCTGGGGTTGGCCTTGCAATAATCGTGATTGATCTTGCTATGGTTAACTACCTGTGCTTCATAATCGGACCATTTGTCCTTTAGTCCACGTGGATCCACTCCGAGGAAACTGTAATGGGAGAAAAATAATGGACCACCGTAGTCAGGTCCCAGGGGAAGTGTGATGGTATAGAATTGCCTTCCATTCCTCATACTGCCATTACGCGCAAACCCTTCATCATACACCTGTAAAGGAATGCTGTGTGTGGGCGAAGAGGCCGCCAACAAATACGTGATCAAACATTCATTCCATCCCTGGATTTTCAAATTCATAATAAAGCCTTTATCGGCGCTCCAGTGCCAATACAATGCATTCTCATTATTTCTTCTGAACCAATCCCATTCCACACCTTCCCAGATGGTATTGATTTTGGATCGAAGGGCAGTCTCTTCTGCAGTTGCACCGTCGAAATACTGACGAGCTGCAAGTAAACCCTGGACCAGATACGATGTCTCAACAAGGTCAGCGCCATTGTCGTTGGTGCTGAATGGCACGGTTGCGCCGGTTGAACCGTTGATCCAGTGTGCGTAGGCACCATGGTATTTGACTGCTTTCGTTAATAGAAAGTCTGTAATCTTCGTGATACGATCTCTCGCTTCCACACGTGTGATGAATCCACGATGCACACCTGATATCATGGCCATGATACCAAAGCCTGTACCACCTGAAGTGACGATGTCTCCACTTGCATTTCTTTCACGGGCCATTCCACTGATGGGATGGCCATCTTCCCAGAAAAAGGTCAGGGTTCTGCGTTGAACAGAATCCAGCAATTGCATATCAGGAATGCGTGGAAATTTGTCTGTGGGATTGATGAGGGTAAAGAAGCTTATACTACCAGTGTTGGTGATGGTTGAGCCGGACTTCGATTTAAGGGTGTTGTTGACCTGCACAACGTGTTGTGTAAAAAAGGCAAGGTCTGCGGAGGGTTCCATAACCAGCACGCTATCTGCATTTTCCGTACTGTACTGGGTTGTCACTACATCAGCCTGTGCATTGAGTAAAACAACAGAAGTTCTGGCTGTAACAATATCTACCGGTGCGTTGAAGCTTAGCTTAATGACTGGCCTGCGGGAAACATCCATGAGCTTGGCGCCCACAGCTTTCCCATCAATAGTAGTGGAATTCCACTGAAAAGATGTTGGCAGGGGTTGCTCTCCTTTATCGCTGCAGGAAAACAAAAAGCTGACGGCACACAACACAATGATCCGGTACATAGGGGAAAAATTAAAAGAGGCCGGAAGCTCCGGCCTCTTTTGGTAATTGAAATTCGATTAGCGACCTGCGCTTTCCAATTGATATAAAGCGTCAACTTCTGCAGAAGAGAGTGCTTTGTTGTAAATCCGGAATTCATCCAGCAAACCACGGAAGGTAGTAGCCCATGGTTGTGCGCCGGCAGAACCCAAGGATGGATTAGTGCTGAACTGGCATGCACCAATGACCATTTTGCCAGCAGTTGGCAATTCAACAGCACCATGAAGAGCAGCACCATTTGGATTGGTTGCTCCGCCTGGGTCATTGGCATACACTGTATTCTCGCCATTGAAAGGTCCATAAGGGCCTGTAAGGCTTCCTGTACCACCTTTCACACCGTTCTTGTATACAACAACTTTGCTGGAGGCTGCGTCATAAGTGTAAACTACATGCACCCACTGTCCTACAGAAGCTGGCACATAGAAGTTGGGATCCTGTCCCTGCCAAACCACGCCTGCACGTTTGTTGCGCCAGAACAGTTTGAGACGAAGTGTATCCGTGTTCTGTACACCATTCCTTTCATTGTTCTCAATAAAGAGGTTGATGCCACCCCAGAAATCCGTAGGATCTGTCAATGAGAAGATACCTTGTATACCTTTACCTGGCACGGGCGTGGGATCCGGGTTGTTCACATTGGCCGGTGCATTGATCCAAAAAGAAAAGGTCATGCTGCTAAGCGACTGTACATTAGGATTCACATTATACACTGCATAACGTGCTTCCGTGCTGGAACCCTGGTATGCCTGGCCTTTTGCACCTGCACCAAAAGCTGTATTGGTTGAAGTACCAGTAATATTTCCCTTTGACTCTGTCAGTGAACCATCGAAGGCCCACTTAGCGGTAAGGTTTGCTGCCGCAACTTCATCGGAATTGTTGAAGCCGCCAATCGGTGGCAGATCCGGATCGTCATTATTGCTGCAGGATGAAGCAAACACACTCACGATAGCAACGGAGGCAAGTAGCACATTGAATTTTGATCTTTTCATAACATTTGTTTTAATTGGTTAAGACTGTACGCTGTAGACTTTTTTGTTTACTATAATTAAAATTTAATAGCCCGGATTTTGTGTCAGCCGATTGCTGCTTCTGTCGATCTGGATCTGCGGAATCGGAAACAAATCATGTTTCCCGTCCACAAACGCTTTACCATGAGCCCTCAGCACAGCTCCCGCCCTGCCCGTGCGGCGCAGGTCAAAGGTTCTATCGTGCTCCATCGCCATCTCCCACCTGCGCTCCCTGTAAATGGCCTGACGCAGATCCGTTTGCGTTGCGGCAGTTGTCTTCGGCAATCCGGCACGCACGCGTACAAGATCAAGCGCATCTTTAGCTGGCGTTAGGTTGTTCAGTTCCATTTCCGCTTCTGCCTTGATCAATAATATCTCGCCATAACGGAAAACACGATAGTTCTTATTGGTCTGGTCCTGGTCGCCACCCCATGATTCCTGGGTGCGACTAACAAACGGTTTATAGCTGTATCGCTCATTGGGTGCAGAGTTCAAAAACACCTCTCCATCCCATAGCGTTTGGCCACGATACATAATGGTTGCAGCGCGGCGTTTATCCGCCGGATCGTAGCTATTGGAAAGATCTGCTGACGGCGTATTGAATCCCCAGCCGCGTGGCCTGATGTCCTGCACATTGGTATACTGTTGAACGCCCTTGGGTTGTGTACCGCCGCCGATGGCATTGACTTCCCAAACGGATTCCTTAGAATATTCTCCAACTTCACGCCATACGATGGCATAATCATCCAATAAACCGAATCCACCGGAGTTGATGATCTGGTCCGCATAAGACTTTGCTGCACTCCATTTCTTCTGGTAAAGACTGGCTTTTGCCAAAAGAGCCATGGCCGCATACTTTGTTACTCGCCCCCTTTCTGCCGAAGGCACGTTTAACGGTAACGCAGCCATTGCTTCTGTGGCATCCTTTTCAATAAAGGCCCAGATCTCTGCTTCCGTAGCCCTGGTTGACGCCTGAGCCACATCGTCTTGCGATTCCAATACTTTATCAATCTTTGGCACTCCACCGAAACAACGCACGAGGTTGAAATAAAAATAAGCCCGAAGCAACTTGCTCTCCGCAATGTATCGTTGCTTATCTGCTTCAGGCATATTCATCTCATTGATGTATTTAATGGCATAAGCAGCACGACCTACCCCATCAAACAAACCCACCCATAATTCATTAAAAGAAAATGACGAGGGACCAAAGGTCCAGGAATCTAATTGATCTTTGTCTGTTCCTGCATCTCCCAATTCACTGCCTTTATCGGCATCATCACTCGTAATGCTTGACACACCAATCCAGGAAAACGTGTGCACATCCCAATCATATAATTTATTATACACCGCACCCGCAAGCCTGGGTGCTCCTTCTGTTGGATTATTGATCAGGTCATCAATGGTAACCGTACGGGGAGGTTCATTCAAAAACTCCTTACCGCAGGAGTTATTCAACACCAGCATGATCACCAGAAGGCTATAGGTTAAAATATTCTTTTTCATGATCAACGGAATTGAAGATTAACACCAAGAATATAGGTAGCAGATACAGGATAGATATTCAACTCAATACCTGAAGCAAGAGGCGATCCCGGCATTTCCGGTGTAAAGCCAGTATAAGGTGTCAGGATAAACGGATTCTGTGCACTGGCATAGATACGCAACTTGTCAAAATGCTTCCACTTTGCTGTTGCGAAGTTGTAGCCCACTGAAACATTATTCACCCGCAGGAAAGAACCATCTTCAACGAAATAGTCCAAAGGCGGTTGGGTGCCGTTAAATGCACGGGGATATTTGTTCTCACCACTGCCTGGTTGCCAACGGTTGTTCGCCACTTCATATTCAATGTTATAGTTACCACCATACCGCAAGCCCTTTTTCGCATTGTACACTTTGTTGCCGCCACTGCCGAAAAGATCCAACGCGAAATCCCATTTCTTCCAATTCACAGAACCACTGATACCATAGTAATATTTGGGTTGGGCTGAACCAACAGCAATCCTGTCTTTTTCATCGATCACTTTATCGCTGTTCATATCCACGATCCTGAAATCACCGGCCTGCGCCGTTGGCAGATGTGTTGACGCATCCACTTCGGCCTGTGTTTGGTAAACGCCATCTGTCTTATAAACATAAAATGAACCAATGGGTAATCCCACATCAGTAATGGTTGCGAGGTAACCGTTGTTGAGGCTACCATCATAAAGCGCTTTGCCTAAACCGATGTTCTTAACCTCGTTGTGATTAAAAGTGATATTTCCCCGGATGGAATACCTGAAGTTCTGGTTGAGATCTTCTGACCATCCCAATGCAATTTCCACACCACGGTTGAGCACATCTGCAGCATTTGTCAGCAAACTGCTGCCAAATCCAACTGATGGCAGTGGAATGGTATACAGTGCTTTTGTTGCAAGCTTGTTATAGTAATCGATCTCACCCGTCAACCTGCGGTTGAACAACGCAAAGTCAACACCAATATTGAATTCCTTGACCACCTCCCATTGCAGGTTGGGGTCTTTAATGCCCAGCACAGTTGCGCCGTTCAATCTCGTATCACCCCAATATGCCCACAAGCGTTCCGTAGGGATGATGGCAAACTGACCGGGAGCAATGGCATCGTTACCCACCAAGCCATAGCTTGCGCGAAGCTTCAGTACGTCAAAAGTTTTATTGCCGCTCATGAACGCTTCGTCAGACAATACCCAACCCAAGCCGATTGAGGGGAAGGTCCCCCACCTTTTGGATTCGGGGAAGTTACTGCTGGCATCCCTGCGCACCGTAATATTGATCAGATAACGATCCAACAATGTATAGTTGGCTCGCAGAAACCATGACTCTCTCCGGAAATAACTCAATGCCGGGAGGCGTACATTTTCCTGTCCGCCGGTTGTATCCGTAAAGTTCAGCATCCATTGATTTTCGTCATCGGCAACATTCACTTTAGTTGCTGTATTTCTCCACCCATTCCTGCGTTCTGCAGTATGACCACCCACCAGTTTCAGCTTGCTGCTGGATCCGAGTTTAAGATCATAGGTCAGGAAATTATCCCAGGTCCAGTGATACAAACTATCCCTTGTGTAGTTGAGTGAACTGCGTTCCACTCTCTGACCCGCTTCCTGGCCACTTGTTGTGAATGTTTTATACACAGGTACATAATTATGGCCGAGGTTTTGTTCAAGATCAATACCGAAACTGGAACGGAAGCTCAGGTTCTTCAGGATCTTGTAATCGCCCCAAAGTGAAAACTGCAGCCTGTCGCCCCAACTCCTGTTATTAGTGGTTTTCAATGTAGCCATCGGATTGCCCACATCACTCTTTGTGGTGTTACCAAAAGTTCCGTCTGCATTATAAGGTTCAAAGATTGGCGCGGCAACGTAGGCTGTAGAAAATAAACTGAATGGCTTGTTCTCTGACTTGTAATGACTATAGTTGATATTGTTGCCAAATTTCAGCCTGTTGGTAGCCGCAAATTCCTGATTGAACCGAATGGTATAACGTTGATAGTTATTATCCAACAGGATTCCGTTATCATTCAGATAACCACCGGATGCATAAAACTTATATTTTTTCTTTCCGCCGTTTACAGAAATACTATGGTTGTTAAACAGCGCTGGTCTCGTCAACTCATCGTACCAATATG
>REAQ01000258.1 GCA_004294195.1 Sphingobacteriales bacterium
CAAAGCAGGAAGAATCCCAGTCCGAGAAAGAAGATGTATTGGACTATGGTGACCAGTGTTTTTCGCATCAGACCAATTAACGGGGAAGTTTATTATCTGCTCCGGGAAAGATCACCCAGGGTTTAAAGGTCTTGGCTTTTTCAAACTCCATCCTTGCATAAGAAATGATGATCACGATATCTCCTGCAGCGCCAAGCCTTGCAGCAGGGCCGTTCAAACAACACACGCCACTTCCACGCCGCCCCTTTATGAGGTAGGTTTCAAGACGGGTTCCGGTATTTACATTGACTACCTGGATTTTTTCGTGCTCAATCATATTGGCTGCGTCCATCAGGTCCTCATCAAGCGTAAGGCTTCCTACATAATGGAGATTGGCTTCGGTGATGACGGCACGGTGTACCTTTGATTTCAATACTTCGATATCCATAGCCTTACAAAGTTAAATGAAATAGGTCACTATGCCTTGTGGTCAGGTAATGATCATATTGTCAATCAGTCTCACCTCTTCCATAAAAGCGGCGATGAGCATCACGAGGCTTTCTTCTCCGTCCCAGTTTTCCCTAAGTTCAAGACTGCCTGCATTGGCAAAGGACACATAGTCTGGCTTGAAACCTTGTTGAGACAGGAACTGCGTGCCATATTGCTGAAGGCCGGAAAGGTCACCGAGTTGAATCTGTGATTTTGCGTACATGAGCAGTTGGAAAATGGCGCTTGCTTTTTCCCGGGCGGCAGGAGTGAGGCGCATGTTGCGGCTGCTCATGGCCAAACCGCTTTCTTCCCGTTGGGTAGGGCAGATCCGCAGGGCTACAGATTTGCCGGTCAGGTTCATCAGCCTTTGAATAACCATGCATTGCTGATAATCTTTCTGCCCTAGATAAAGAAGGTGTGGCTTAACCATATCTAGTAATCGGTTTACCACCTGGCAAACTCCCTGAAAATGTCCGGGCCTGGAAGATCCCTCCAGCATTGTATCTAACGTCCCCAAATTATAGTGTTCTAGCTGTGAATAGCCGTCTGGGTAAATTTCCGAGACCTCGGGGAGGAACAGCACATCGCATTTCTCTCTCTCCAACAGCCTGATGTCTTGCTCCAGGGTGATCGGGTATTTCTGAAAATCCCTGGGATCATTGAACTGCGCCGGATTTACAAAGATACTACTGACAACTGCTGTGTTTTCTTCTTTTGCGGTTCTGATCAATTGGAGATGACCGGCATGAAGTGCCCCCATCGTGGGTACAAACCCCAGTTTACCCTCTGTTTTAAGCCGGAAAAGGTGCTTTTTTAATGCGGTATGGTCTTTGAAAATAATCATGGTGATGGCTTACAGGACCTTCAAATCCGGCAATATGCGTAAGATTCATTACCTTTGCCAACCTTTTCGGCCCTTAATCTTAAATAACTGTTAACGGGAATGCTAGCAAAGAAAAGAATTTTATTCATAGCCAACGAGATGTCGCCCTACCTTGAACTGACTGAGTTCTCGGAAATCGTGAACAAACTCGCCATCAAGGCTAATGACAGTGGATTTGAGGTTCGTTGCATCATGCCTCGTTTTGGCGTGATCAATGAAAGAAGACACCGCCTGCACGAAGTTGTTCGCTTGTCTGGGATCAATGTATCCATTGACAATGATGATTTCCCTCTGCAGATCAAAGTAGCCTCCCTTCCAAATGCGAGGCTCCAGGTTTATTTCCTCGATAATGAGGACATGTTCAAACGTAAATTTGTGTTTACCGATGAACAGGAGAACTGGTACGAAGACAATGCACTTCGCAGCATCTTTTTCTGCAAGGGAGCACTGGAAACAGTGAAGAAATTCGGATGGCCTCCAGATATCATTCATGCATCTGGATGGATGACGGGATTGATTCCTGCCTATCTTAAAACAGTGTACAAAAAGGAGCCCGTATTTGGAAACAGCAAGATCGTATATACCATCGGCTCCAATACATTCAAGGATAAGATGGGGGCAGACTTTATCAAAAAGGCGCAGATCCACGCGTCTATTAAAGATAAGGACCTTGAATCCTACAAGGAAGCAAACAATACCGGCATGTTCAGGGGTGGGGCTAGCTATGCCGATGCCATCACATTTGGCGCAGAAAAAGTGGAGAAGAAGCTCGTGGAAGAGTTCGGGAAAGTGCGCGGTAAAAAAGTCATCCCTTTTAATCCTGAGTCTGATTTAACAGACTATTTACAATTGTATCGCGACCTTGCGGACAAGTAAGCTTTCGAACAGCATAATCTACTACCGGTGAATTGGAAAAAGCCTCTGTACAAAGATTTCCAGTACAGAAATCGGTGAGGACCTTATCCCTGCAGTTGATAATATTAATACTTTTGATACGGTACTGGAAGTGACCACCGAGAATTTTCTGTTTACAGATTCCGCATTTCCAAGGATCACAAGGACAACAGTAGGTGGAGCACCAGAACTTCTGGCCGGCTACATCAGCAATGACCCACAGTTTGGGACTACCAATTCGTCCATGTATTTTTTCCTCAGCCCCCCTGCATTCCCTGCTCCTTATCTGGTTATGGATAGTCTATACCTTGATTCAATCGTTCTTTGTTTACGTTGGAACGGGAATACAATTGGCGATACCCTGGCGAGTCAAAAATTGAATGTATTCAGGCTCAGAGAGCAACTTAAGCCAGATTCTGCGTATAAAACGAGCGATATTTTTGCCGTTTCCGAACTGCTGGGTTCAAAGACATTTCGTCCCGAGAGCCTGAAAGACTCTCTTTTTGTGCTTGAACAGAAATTGAACAGGCAACTCCGTATCCGCCTGAGTGATGACCTTGGGAACGAGATTCTGAAGTGGGATACAGCGGCAGGAGCACCTTTAGGAAGCGATTCTGTGTTCAGGAGAACACTGCCCGGTTTTGCGCTCCAACCAGATGTAGCCGGCGCACCGGGAGCCAACGCATTAATGGGTTTTCTGATCAGTGATACCAATAGTTATGTGAGGCTTTATTATCGCTATGACAGCCTTGGTATGAGAGATACAACATTTACCACCTTTCGTTATGTGATCAACGGTGGTTTTGCCAACAACATTACCCGGAACTACAATGGGTCATTGGCAGGTCAAGCTGCGAGGCCAGGCCAAGACAGCATCGTGTATATCCAGACCTCCCCTGGAACCTACGCAACAGTCAGAATTCCCGGCATGGAAGGGTTTAAGGCTGCCAAAGGAAACGTGATC
>REAQ01000259.1 GCA_004294195.1 Sphingobacteriales bacterium
ATGCGGGGCGTGGTCTCGCTTGCTGCGGCTTTATCGATACCCGTACAACTCAACGCCACTACGCCCTTCCCGCATCGTAACCTGATCCTCTTCATCACCTTCATCGTGATCCTCACTCCACTCTTGTTGCAAGGCCTTACACTGCCACTATTGATCCGCAAGATCAAACTGCCGGCATACGACGATTACATACCGGATGAAGAGGCCGATACCTTTATCCGCAGGGAGCTCGCACGGCAGGCACTTTCCCACCTGAATGGCAATCACGCAGACAAACTGGAGAAACATGGCTCACTGCAACGGCTAGCCGATAAATGGGATGAAAAGGCCGATGAAAACAATGACCCAAGACTACATGAAGAAAGCAAGACCGTTTACCTGGAATTGCTGGAACTTCAACGCAACTGGTTGCTCGAAAAGAATAAAACAGATGATACCTTTGACGAAGACCTGATCCGTAAATACCTTTACCAGATAGACATCGAAGAAGAAAAACTAAAATATTTATAACGCATTAACCCAACTGTATGATTATTGAACCCAGAATGCGCGGCTTTATTTGTTTGACCGCCCATCCCCAGGGCTGCGCGCAAAATGTAGTGAACCAAATCAACTATGTCAAGTCCAGAGGCGCTATCGATGGACCCAAGCGCGTCCTCGTCATTGGCGCATCTACGGGCTTTGGCCTGAGCTCCCGCATCACAGCTGCCTTCGGCAGTGGTGCAGCCACCATTGGTGTATTCTTTGAAAAGCCCGCGCAAGAAGGCAAGACGGCTTCACCCGGCTGGTACAACAGTGCGGCCTTCCAGCAAGAAGCAAAGAAAGCCGGCCTCTATGCAAGGAGCATCAACGGTGATGCTTTTTCCGATGAGATCAAAAACAAAACCATCGATCTCATCAAAAAAGATCTTGGCCAGATCGACCTTGTGATTTATAGCCTGGCATCACCTGTACGCACACATCCTAAAACAGGTGTCACCCATCGCTCCGTATTGAAACCTTTGGGTGGGGTGTTCTCCAACAAAACCGTGGATTTCCACACCGGCGTTGTGTCTACCGTTACCATCCAACCCGGCACAGATGAAGATGTTGCCAATACTGTTGCCGTCATGGGTGGGGAAGATTGGAAGATGTGGATCGATGAGATGATGAAAGCTGGCGTACTTGCAGACAATGCAGTCACTGTAGCGTATTCATACATCGGCCCCGCAGTGACAGAAGCTGTGTACCGTAAAGGAACCATTGGTAAAGCCAAAGATGATCTAGAAGCAACGGCGTTCACCATTACTGATGACATGAAAGGTATCAACGGAAAAGCATACGTGAGCGTAAACAAAGCACTCGTTACACAAGCCAGTTCTGCAATTCCCGTGATCCCGCTCTACATCTCCCTGCTGTATAAAACGATGAAAGAAAAACACATCCACGAGGGCTGTATTGAACAGATCCAGCGTTTATATGCAGACCGGCTCTATACTGGAAAGCAGGTACCCGTTGACGTTAGTGGAAGGATCAGGATCGATGATTGGGAAATGCGCGATGATGTCCAGGAGAAAGTGGCCACACTATGGGAAGAAGCCACCACAGAAACCCTGCCCGCTATTGGAGACCTCGCTGGTTATAAAACAGAATTCCTGAATCTTTTTGGCTTTGCTGTTCCGGGTGTTACCTACGGTGAAGACACCAATGAACTGGTAGACGTTGAAGGATTGATATAATATATGCAGCTTATCGATTTTATAGAAATCCCACCATTTCTCCAGGGCACTACTCCATTAGTGCCCTGGCTTTTTATTAAGGATCTGCAACAATACTTGCTAGAGCAACTTACTCAACTAGATGATCAGTATACGATCAACAACCAGATAGCCATACACCACACGGCGAAAATTCATCCGCAGGCCATCATACAAGGACCTGCCATTATTTCAGCAAACTGCTACATTGGTCCCAATGCTCTTTTGCGCAATGGGGTTTGGCTGGGAGAACAGGTATCCATCGGCGCGGGCGTAGAAGTGAAACAATCCATGATCTGCAGTCAAAGCGCCATCGCGCATTTTAATTTTATTGGCGACAGTCTCATTGGTCATCGTGTAAATGTTGAAGCCGGCGCCATCATCGCTAATCACTTCAATGAACGCGAGAACAAACTGATCACGGTGGTCTTCGATGGCCAGCTCATTGAAACCAGCGTCACCAAATTTGGTGCGCTTGTAGGCGATGATTGTAAGATCGGCGCAAATGCGGTTTTAACGCCGGGAACCATTTTGG
>REAQ01000245.1 GCA_004294195.1 Sphingobacteriales bacterium
TACCGGACAAGTATGGTTCATGTTCACGATATTTTTGAGATCATAAGGATTGGATGATTTAAAGATCTTCCCTGTGCGGCAACGTGGGCAACGGTTATCAAGCGTACTGATCAGATAGTTGGGCCTGGCTTCACTCATAATGTTCTATTCAAAAGCTTTCATGATATTTTCCATCTTCATACTCCTTGAACCTTTAACAAGGATCATGGCGCCAGAAGGCAGTTGCTGTTTCAATGCCGTCGCGGCCTGATCAGCCGTATCGAAATAGGTATAGGGATGTTTTACTTTAGAGAAATCATTGCCTACGAGGATCACTTGATCCCAGTTGTATTGTTGCAACAATTGCAAGATCTGTTCATGTTCTATGATGCTATCTTCACCCAATTCCATCATGCCCCCGATGCACACCATTTTTTTCGGGTGATGTTGTTTCGCAAAATTCTCAATAGCCAATCGCATACTGGATGGGTTGGCATTGTAGGCATCGAGGATAAATTGGTTGCCTTTTTTCTCTAACAACTGTGACCTGCTGTTGTTGGGCTGATAAGCTTCGATGGCTTGCTTGATTTTTTCGTCCGGCACCTTGAAATACGCACCAACGGTTACGGCTACCAGCACATTGGGCAGGTTGTAATCGCCCACAAGAGAAGTATGGATGGTATCGATGGTGGTGCCGCCCTGCATCTTTACTTGCAGGAAAGGTTCGCTCGTTAGCACATCTCCGGTGAACTGCGCATCCTGCGTGCCATAAGTGATCACCGATGGAATGCCTTTGCTCATCGTGTGGAAGTAATCATAGTCCCACATCACGAAAGCGGTACCACTATGCGCGCGAAGATGATCATAGAGTTCACCTTTTCCTTTGCGCACACCTTCCACACCGCCAAATCCTTCAAGGTGAGCCTTGCCGCAGTTGGTGATGAGTCCGTGGGTGGGATTGGTATACTCGCAGTAGCCTGCAATTTCTTTCTGGTGGTTGGCGCCCATTTCAATCACCGCGATTTCCGTTCCCTCGGGAATCGCGAGGATGGTCAGCGGTACGCCGATATGATTGTTGAGGTTGCCTACCGTAGTGGATGTTTTATAGGTGGTACTCAATACCGCACTTACCAATTCTTTAGTGGTGGTTTTTCCATTGCTGCCCGTTATGGCAAGGAAAGGAATATTGAGTTGGGATCGATGGTAGCCTGCCAGATCCTGGAGTGCTTTTAATGCATCCGGGACGAGGAAGATCCGGGGATCATCTATGCCTTGGTCTTCATCTATTACCAAGCCCGCCGCGCCTGCATCCAGTGCTTGTTGGGCGAAGGTGTTGGCGTTGAAGTTGGGGCCTTTCAAAGCAAAGAAGATCTGGCCCGGCTGGAGTTTTCGGGTGTCTGTCTGTACGGTTCTGTGTTTGAGGTAGAGATCGTAGAGAGCATTGGTCATGATGCAAAGATACATGAGTTGGAAATCAGGAATACAATCATTCAGTAATACAGACATTCAGAAGTTGGTATCCGGGTATCCGGGATATCCGAGTGCCACCTCTCGAGTTTCTGAATGACCGTATTACTGAATGTTTGTATTCCAAATCCCCATCCTCGTATCTTAGTACCTCAAAACAGTACATCATGCAAATTTTAAATTTCATCTTGAGCTTCTGGTGGCTATTCATCGTAGGCTTTATTTTCTTCAGTGGATTGTTCACCATCAACCAGGGATATGTTGGTGTGATCACGATGTTTGGCAAGTACCAGCGCATCGCACTGCCGGGATTGCGGTTCAAGATCCCGTTGATTGAGCAGGTGTTCACCAAGGTATCTATCCAGAACCGATCCGTGGAGTTGGAGTTCCAGGCCGTGACTTCAGATCAGGCCAATGTCTATTTCAAAAGCATGTTGCTGTTCTCCGTGCAGAATGCGGAAGAAGAGACCATCAAAAAAGTAGCGTTCAAGTTCTATGCAGAGAAAGACCTCATGCAGGCCCTGGTAAGAACCATCGAAGGAAATATCCGTTCTTTTGTGGCCACCAAAAAACAAGCTGAGATCCTTGCGCTGCGTCGCGAGATCGTGGAGTATGTAAAAGCCGAGATCGACCACACCCTGGAAACCTGGGGCTATCATTTGCAGGATCTGCAGATCAACGATATCACCTTTGATAAGGTGATCCTGGATTCCATGAGCAAGGTGGTGGCGAGCAATAACCTCAAAGCTGCGGCAGAGAACGAAGGCCAGGCCTTGCTGATCACCAAAACAAAAGCCGCAGAAGC
>REAQ01000008.1 GCA_004294195.1 Sphingobacteriales bacterium
CCATTGCCTTATGCCTATTGCCTACCGTAGGTTAACCGTCTCCACAGCCATTCAAATGGACCGTAGGTGAAATACCGCAGCCAGATATTGCTGAAGATGATCTGGAAAATCCAGATCGCAAGAACCACATAGTAGGTTTCATACCGCTCAAGCTTACCAAAATAACCACACACATAGAATATCAACAGGCAGATCATTTGCTGCATGAGATAATTGGAAAAAGCCATCTGCCCTACCTTACTTAACCATCGCCACAAAAAAGAAAACACATTGTTTTTGTACAGCAGGATAATCAAACACATATACCCAAGTGCTTGCCCCAATCGTCTGATTTGATATAATGCCAGTCCAATCTTTTCCCAGAAGAAATACTTATCCATCCTGAGTTCAATAAAACGGCTCATGGAATAAAAGCTTATACCAAAACCAATGAGCAGGGAGATAAACATCAGGATCAGGTAAAAACGATTGGAGCGTCTGCCCGTGATGAAATCCCATTTATACAGGGCCATACCAATAAAGAAAAAGCCGAGCGCATCCAGCAGCCACCCGCCGATGAAGTCAGTAGTCTGGAATCTTTGGGTCACAGGTGCGTTGGCCATTACCGCGTTAACATATCCTTTCTGTAATGATTTTCTTGTTTCCAAAACTTCCATTTCAGTGGCCCTTTTGGATTCAGGTGGCCTTGTCATCATCCATGTATGCAACTGCGCTTGCTGTTCATCGTTCAATGTTATGCCTTGAGATTTCAGCTGCAAGACCTTCTCGCCCTTTACCCTTTCCTGATGAAAGGAATACCATTGATAGGAGGTTCTTCCAACCAGTGAAACAATGATCAGCATTCCTATCACTACAAGGCCCCAGGGTTTCATCTTCCTGAAAGGATAGAGAAACAAGCCACCAATTGCGTAAGTAAATAGAATATCCCCAGGCCATGCCAACACATAGGCATTGAACAATCCAAATCCGAGAAGCCATAACAGCCTTCTGTAATAAATATCTGCAGGGGTAACATTAGGATCATTTTTCTTCTCAAGCCTGGTGATCAGCAACATTGCACCAGCACCAAATAACAAACTGAACAATCCCCGCATGGTACCTTCAAAGGCTCCGTACACCACCAACCAGGTGTAAAAGTTTTTACCCGTCTCCTCCAGGATGAATGGATTGTCTGCCAAAACTGCACTATCTGAAAAATAGGGAATGTTCATCATGAGAATCCCCAGGATCGCAACGCCTCGTACTGCGTCAATGACGGAAATGCGTTGTTCAAGACTGACCGGAGCCAGCGAAGCAGAAGTTGTAGACATCAGGTGTGTTTGAGGCTCTTAATGTAAGCATTATTAAGTAACCCAATAACTCAATAACTCAGTAACGCAGCAACTCAGTGCCCAGTGCCTCAATGCCTAATGACTACGCGTAGCGTTCAGCCTCGTACACCACAGCCGCACCCTGCCCCACACCCACACACATGGAAGCAAGACCATACCTTACATTCCTGCGCTTCATCTCATGAAGCAATGTAGCGGAGATACGAACGCCGGAACAACCCAGTGGATGCCCCAGTGCAATGCTGCCCCCATTGACATTGATCTTTGCTTCATCAAGCCCGAGTTCGTGTATGCATGCCAGTGATTGTGAAGCAAACGCTTCGTTCAACTCAATCAGGTCAAGGTCATTTACGGTTAGCCCTGCCCGTTGGAGAGCCTTTTGACTTGCCGGCACGGGACCGATGCCCATGATGGAAGGATCCACTCCTGCAACAGCCATCGATACAATCCTTCCCAATGGTTTGAGCTGAAGCTTGTTCACCCATTCAGCGCTGGCCAGCAACATGGCTGCCGCACCATCATTGATGCCGGAGGCGTTGCCTGCTGTAACGGTACCGTCTTTTGCGAAGGCTGGTTTCAGCTGAGATAGTTTTTCCAAGGTGGTTTGCCGGGGATGTTCATCTGCGGCAATGATGTCCGTTTTCACATCCACAGGGATCAACTCATCGTGCCATTTCCCCGCCGCTTTTGCTGCGAAATATTTCTCCTGAGAATGCAGGGCGAAGGCGTCCTGTTGCTCCCTGCTGATCTTCCATTGCCGTGCCACGTTCTCGGCCGTCTCACCCATGGAATAGGGATGATACAGTGCAGCCAGTTTCGGATTGGTGAATCGCCAGCCTATGGTAGTATCAAAAATTTCGGTCTTCCTACTGAATTTTTCCTCGGCCTTGGCCATCACCAACGGCGCACGCGTCATGCTCTCCACCCCACAGGCAATATAAAGGTCCCCCTCCCCACACATGATGGCCCGGGCCGCATCCATAATGGCCTGGAGACCGCTTGCACAGAGCCTGTTCACCGTAGACCCCGCAACGGAAACGGGCAGTCCAGCCAGCAGGGCCGCCATGCGCGCCACATTCCGATTGTCTTCCCCGGCCTGGTTGGCATCCCCGGCAATCACATCTTCTATGAGGTTGGGATCGATGGATGGATGCCTGGTCAAAAGACCCCGAATGGCAATGGCCAGCAGGTCATCTGGCCGCACCGTTGCCAGGGCACCGCCATATTTACCGATGGGCGTTCTTACTGCGTCTATCACGTACACTTCTTTCATAACACAAATATATACAAGGGGGAGGGTTTAGGGGGAGGGTTTAGCTAAGGGCTTAGGCCTGCCTAAACCCTCCCCCTAAACACTCCCCCTAATTCAATACCTTTGCCGCATGACAAAAAACCTCCGCCATCTAAGTCTTGGGGATATCGAGCAACTCCTCCAAAGCTTTGGCGAACCACGTTTCCGGGCCCAACAGGTCTGGCAATGGCTCTGGCAGAAAAATGTGTTGTCTGTAGACGGCATGACCAATCTCTCTAAATCCCTGAGGGAAAAACTGAACGCAGCATTTACCATTCCCGCACTGCAAATGGACCACACCCAGTACAGCGAAGATGGTACCATCAAAACCAGGTTCCGCACCCACGAAGGGCATATGGTGGAAGGTGTGATCATTCCTACAGAAACGCGTCACACCGCATGTGTTTCTTCTCAGATCGGATGCAGCCTGAGCTGCAAGTTTTGTGCAACAGGTTATCTCGAACGTAAACGAAACTTAGATTATGATGAAATTGTGGATGAAGTAGCCCTGCTCAACCAACTCTGTGAAAAAACAAGTGGAAAGCACCTCAGCAATATCGTATTCATGGGCATGGGTGAACCCCTGCTGAATTATAAAAATGTGCTCAAGGCAATTGAACGCATTACGGCTGAAGACGGCATGGCCATGAGTCCCCGCCGCATCACCGTTTCAACAGCTGGTGTTGCCAAAGGCATCCGCCAATTGGGAGACGATGGTGTGAAATTTAAACTGGCCCTCTCCCTCCACGCTGCCAATGATGCCAAACGAAATGAGATCATGGGTATCAATGAATCCAACAACCTGAAAACCCTGGTGGAAGCATTGAACTATTTTTATAAGCAAACACAGAACGAGATCACATTGGAGTATATTCTCTTCAAGGATTTTAACGATTCCCTGCAAGATGCAGATGAACTGATCAAGATCTACCGGCAGGTTCCGGCAGACCTCGTCAACATCATTGAATACAACCCGATAGAATTCGCGAAGTTCTCCAAACCTGATGATGAAACGGTAGACGCTTTTATGGCACATCTGGAGAAAAACCGAGTGAACGTGCGCCTGCGGAAAAGCAGAGGTAAAGACATTGATGCTGCCTGCGGACAGCTCGCCAATAAATAACCATCACCACTAAAACTGGCTCCTTGAAAAAGCGAACCGATAATTTCGACAAATTTCTTCCTACTAAAAAGAATGCTGCAATTAAAGAGCAGTTCAAACAAGAAAAAAAGAAGTGGAAGAAAGAAAGATCTGCTGCCATCGAAATACAGAAGCAGCGCAAGATTGAAGCAGACAAGCCCAAGCCCATCGTGATCCGTAAAAAGATCACCATGGAAACGATGCCCCTGAATAAGTTCATCGCCCATAGCGGCGTTTGCGCACGTCGTGAAGCGGCACTGCTCGTGAAAGATGGCAAGGTAACCGTAAATGGTACCAAAATTCTTGAGCCAGGGCATAAAGTGAATCCCAATGACCAGATCAAGGTCAATGGCAAACTGATTCACCTCGAGAAAAATCTCGTCTATATTCTGCTGAATAAGCCTAAAGACTATATCACTACTTCCGCAGATCCCGAAGGCCGCAAGACCGTGCTGGAGCTGATCAAAGGGGCAACCACCGAAAGAGTATTTCCGGTGGGGCGATTAGACAGAAACACTACTGGGGTATTGCTGTTGACCAATGATGGTGAGCTCACTCAAATGCTCTCTCATCCTTCCAATGAAGTGAGAAAAGTATACGAAGTAAAGGTGGACAGACCTTTGCAGAAAAAAGATATGGACGCCATTGCCAAAGGTCTTACCCTGGAAGATGGCTTCATCCAGCCTGATGCCATCGCCTATGCTGACGCTACCGATAAACGAGTGATCGGCATCGAAATTCATAGTGGTAAGAACCGCATCGTCCGCAGGATTTTTGAACAACTGGAATACAAAGTGGTGAACCTCGACCGCGTCATGTTTGCCGGTCTCACTAAAAAGAATGTGGACCGAAGCAACTGGAGATACCTGACAGAAAAGGAAGTCAGGGCTCTCAAATATTTTGGCGCCAGCAAAAAAACCACAAAGAAGAAGGATAAGGAAACCGATGCATAATCCTATTGCACCCATCATCATATTTGAAAATGATTCACTCGTTGTAGTGAACAAACCCTCTGGCTTGTTAACCGTGCCGGATCGTTTTGATGGTAATCTGCCATCTTTAAAAAGAATACTGCGTGATAAGTATGGAGAGATCTTTGTGATCCACCGGATAGACAGGGATACCAGTGGCATCATCATGTTTGCAAAGAACGATGTGGCCCATAAGTTTTACTCGATGGCCTTTGAAGAAAGATCGATCCAGAAAAAATACCTTGGCCTGGTTCACGGCACGCCATTGCAGACCTCAGGAACCATCGATAAACCCATTGCACAACATCCGGTCCTGAAAGGAAAAATGTATATTCACCGATCTGGAAAAGCATCGGTTACGCATTACCGTGTGATCCAAAACTTCGGGCTTTATTCGTTGGTGGAATGGCAGATCGAAACTGGCCGGACTCACCAGATCCGCGTCCATATGCAAGATCTCGGTCACCCCATTGTATGTGACGAATTATATGGAACAGCCGATCCCATTCTGCTTTCCCGCATTAAAAGAAAATTCAAGCTTTCCAAAAACGAAGAGGCCGAGCGCCCTTTGTTGAATCGCCTCGCCCTGCACGCGTCTTCACTGGATTTCACCAGCCAGGAAGGAGAGCTGATCCATTTAGAGGCACCTATATTCAAGGATATGCAGGCTACTTTGACGCAATTGGGAAAAAACACTAAGTAAGAGGGCAGGGGTTCAGGGGCAGAGGGCAGTGTTTGCCCTCTGCCCCTGAACCCCTGCCCTACCAATTTTTATCCTACTAATTAAGTAGACTTTATTATATTTGTGGTCCTTTTAAGATTAAAACACAATCATATGGGACTAAGACTGGGCGATATCGCGCCGAATTTTACTGCGAAGACAACGGCAGGAGACATTGATTTTTACGAGTACCTGGGTGATGGCTGGGGCATTCTTTTTTCGCATCCGGCAGATTACACACCGGTTTGCACAACAGAACTGGGAAAGACGGCATTGTTGCAGGAAGAGTTCCGCAAAAGGAACGTGAAAGTGCTGGCCGTGAGTGTTGACCCCCTGGATAAACACAAGGGCTGGATCAATGACATCAACGAAACACAACATGTGGATGTACAATTTCCAATCATTGCCGATGAGGACAGAAATGTGGCAACACTGTATGATATGATTCATCCCAATGCATCGGAAACCTTCACCGTAAGATCCCTGTTTGTGATAGGACCTGATAAAAAAGTAAAACTCATCATTACCTATCCTGCTTCAACCGGAAGAAATTTTGTTGAGGTGCTGCGGGTGGTTGACTCACTTCAGCTGACCGCAGGCTACAGCGTGGCCACACCTGCAGACTGGAAAGAAGGGGAAGACGTGATTGTTGTTCCTGCTGTAAGTACTGAAGATGCCATTAAGAAATTCCCGAAGGGGGTGAATGTGGTAAAACCGTATTTGCGCTACACGCCGCAACCAAACAAGGAATGACAATTTGACAATGTGGCAATGCGGTAGTGCGGTAATGAAGGAAGGCGCGCCATGCGTTGCGGCGCGCCGGCAGTCACTCCGAGTGTTTCTGCGCAGGCCGGCAACGCACGGCCTCGCTTCCAACATTGCCGCATTACCGCATTACCGCATTGCCGCATTATCACCTGCTTCCCGCTTTCCCCAAAGAATTCCGCCCAAACCTGTCTTTCACTCCATCAATCGCTTTATACAGGTCGGCTTTTTTCTGTTTGTCTGTAAATAAATTCGTTTGTACGGCCTCGTTAGTAAGCTCTGCAAGACGCACGCCCATCAGCCTCACTTTCTCTCCCGGCCGGTACAGTTTCTGAAAAAGGTCTTTGGCAATGGGGATGAGTTCATCGTCATAAAAAGTATAGGGGATGGTGGTTTGTCGGGACGTTGTTTCAAAATTGGGGTAACGGATCTTCACTGCTATCACGCCGGCCATGAGGTTATCTTCACGCAACTCATGGGCTACTTTTTCCGTCATCCGCACCAACTCACGCATCAGGAATTCTATGTCGTCAGTATTCTCGTGAAAAGTATTTTCAGTGGAAACAGACTTGGCTTCATGGTAGCTGTGTAACTGGCTGGAAGAGATACCCTGCGCTTTCTGGATCAGTTCCAATCCATACTTCCCGAGTCGCTGTTCAAGGTAGGCGGGCGGCACGTTAAAAATATCGCGGATCAATTCAACACCCAGTTCCTGAAGGGTGCGATAGGTCTGCTCCCCAACACCAGGGATCTTGCTCATCTTCAACGGGCCAAGAAACTCCGCTTCTTTCCCCGGCGGTATGATCAGATAACCATTAGGCTTGGCTTCATCCGTCGCGATTTTCGCGACCATTTTGCTGGTTGCTACTCCAAACGAAATGGGCAGTCCGGTTTTTTCCATGATCTCCTCACGGAGTGCGATGGTCCACTCGTACGGCTTGTTGTACTTCTCCATTCCGGAGAGGTCGATGTAAAACTCATCAATGGATGCCTTTTCAAATACCGGAGCCTTGGCAGCGATGATATCCGTGACCCATCGGCTGTATCTGCTGTACTCGCCCCTACTCCCGGGCAATACAATCGCTTGCGGACATAGCTGCAGCGCCTTGGCCATGGGGATGGCGGACCGCACACCAAACTTCCTCGCCTCGTAACTGCAAGTAGTAACAACGCCTCTCTCCCTGCTGCCGCCCACTATCAATGGCTTTCCTTTCAGTGAAGGATCATTGAGGATCTCCACGGAAACGAAGAAAGCATCAAGATCGAAATGAGCAATCATTTTTAACAATTAACAATTGGCAATTAGCAATTGACAATTGGCACTAGTCTTTAGTAGCCTAGCAATTGGCACCAGCTACCAACAACCAGTGCCAATTGCTAACTGCTAATTGTCAATTGCCAATTGCTATATTTGTGCGTCTATCAATCCATCGGGCAGGTCAAGGTACAGTTTCTTGCCGCGTTTATCTACTCTCACCAAACTGCTCTCATTAATCGGAATCAAAATCTCATCATTTCCTTCATAGCTAATCCGGCACATCACCTGGTGCGGCTGCTCAATAACCTCTAACACCTCACCCAGACTCTTTTTCCCATCAATCACTAAATAACCCAATAACGATATCGGTGCCGATGTATCCGCATGTTTTGCAAACTCGTCTTCGGTTAGCCATACCTGTTTGTTCATCAGCGTGGCAGCCTTTTCCTTAGTATGTACGCCATCGATCTCCAAAAGGATCTCGCTTTCTGATTTCGCTTTGATGTCTGTAGGAAAGTACGGAAGGAATGACCCGGGCAGTTCCTCAATGAATAGCGTCTTCAACCCTTTGAGGACGGATTTCTTACCCAAATGGTGTTTCAGGATAAGGGTTCCTTTCACGCCGTGCGTGGCCACCAACTTGCCGATACTGATGTAATTGGTCATGGATGTTATAATGCGGATATAAAAATAAAAAAACCCGGGGCAACCCGGGTTCTTTATATCTCTACAAGATAAATCTTATTCAGGCCTGCGTTCAGGGCGACGGGGAGCACCACCACCGCGGCGGTTGTTCCTGCGATCCCTTGACGCCTCTTCCTGGCGCTTACGGATCTTTGTCTCGTGCTCTTCATGCCATACAGAGAACTTCTGCATTGCCGTTGCTTCGTCAAACAATCCCAGACCAACACCCCTCAGCAGGTGCTTCAGGTACAACACACCTTTGTAAGAAAGAATCCTTCTTACCGTGTCTGTGGGTTGTGCGCCCTTGTGCAGCCATTCGAGTGATTTCTGGCGATCGATCTGTACCGTTGCAGGCACAGTCAAAGGATTGTAAGTACCGATTTTCTGGATGAATTTACCGTCACGTGGAGCCCTAGCATCTGCTACCACAATGAAATAAAAGGGTCGTTTTTTACTCCCGTGTCTCTGGAGTCTGATCTTCACCGACATAAAAAATAGAAATTTTTTGTGGGTTGTGAATAAATATAGGTTTCAATTTCAGGTTTGCGAAGATAGGTCACTACGCAAACTTTACAAAACAAAATACGAATGATTTTTGGATTTATTGCATCAGCGTCCGAGCCCCATCCTGCCACCCATCGGCATTTTGTTCATCATTTTCATCATCTGCTTCATCTGCTCAAACTGCTTCATAAACTGGTTGACTTCGGCAATATCCTTACCTGAACCATTGGCAATCCGCTTCTTACGACTCATATCGATGACATCCGGATTGGATCGTTCAAACGGAGTCATGGAGTGGATAATGGCCTCAACGCCTTTAAAAGCATCATCACTGATATCCACATCTTTGATGGCTTTGCCTACTCCGGGGATCATCCCCATCAGGTCTTTCAGGTTACCCATTTTCTTGATCTGCTGGAGCTGGTCAAGGAAATCCTGGAAATCGAACTGGTTCTTGCGGATCTTTTTCTCCAGTTTCTTAGCCTGTTCTTCGTCGTATTGCTGCTGCGCTTTCTCTACCAGGGTAGTGATATCACCCATACCGAGGATCCGCTGTGCCATCCTTTCCGGATAAAACACGTCCAGGGTATCCAGTTTTTCACCACTGCTGATGAATTTGATCGGCTTTTGAACCGTGTATTTGATCGATAGGGCCGCACCACCTCTTGTATCACCGTCCAGCTTTGTGAGCACCACGCCTGTGAAATCAAGTCGATCATTGAAGGCCTTTGCAGTATTCACCGCATCCTGACCCGTCATGGAGTCAACCACAAACAGGATTTCCGTAGGATTCACCGCAGCCTTGATATTGGCCACCTCGGTCATCATGGCCTCGTCTACCGCTAAACGGCCGGC
>REAQ01000246.1 GCA_004294195.1 Sphingobacteriales bacterium
TTTCATTTTCATGGTAAACGGGATGTTACGGAAGAGCTGAACATCCTGATACAGAAGGGGTTCTCGAGGATCTATGATGCACATGCCCGCGGACTGACACGCATAGAAGAAATGTTGGAATGGAAGAAATGGAAGCCATCGCAGGATACCTATGTTTTGATTGACAGGGTAGTGGTGCGTCCGTTTGAAGAAGATGATCTGCATCGGTTGGCAGACTCCGTGAATACAGCGTTTTATGAAGGCGAAGGTGAAGTGCATGTGCTGGTGAATGAAGAGCAGATGCTTCAGTTCTCCAATCGCTTTGAATTGGATGGGATCAAATTTGAAGAGCCGGTCCCCAATCTTTTTTCTTTCAACAATCCATTTGGAGCCTGTCCGGTCTGTGAAGGATTTTCACAGATATTAGGTATTGATAAAGATCTGATCATTCCGGATGCAAGATTGAGTGTGTACGAAGGAGCGGTAGCGCCCTGGAAAGGCGAGAAGTTGGGGCAATGGAAAGATCAGTTTGTAAAGGGTGCTGCAAAGAATGGGTTTCCAATTCATCGTGCAGTGGCAGATTTAACCAAGGAGCAGCGGGAGATATTGTGGGATGGTGATAAGCATGTGAATGGTATTAATGATTTCTTCAAGGAGGTAGAGCAGAATTTGTACAAAGTGCAATATAGGGTATTGTTGAGCAGGTATCGGGGAAGAACCACTTGTACATCCTGTCAAGGTTACCGGTTGCGCAATGAAGCTTTGTATGTGAAAGTGGGTGGTAAGCATATTGGGGAGCTGAGTGAGTTGCAGGTGAGAGATCTGGCGCAATGGTTTAAAGATCTTGAACTTAGCGATTATCACCAGCAGGTGGCCAAGCGGATATTGATGGAAGTTCATCAAAGATTAAAGACGCTTTTGGATGTAGGACTTGGCTATCTCACGCTTAACCGATTGGCCAATTCTTTAAGTGGTGGCGAGAGTCAGCGAATTCAGTTGACCAGAAGCCTCGGTTCAAACCTGACCAACTCATTGTATATTCTTGACGAGCCAAGCATTGGGCTGCATTCCCGTGATACAGAAAGGCTTATCACTGTGTTGAAAAATCTGCGTGACCTGAACAACACTGTTGTAGTAGTGGAGCACGATGAGATGATGATGCGCGAAGCAGATCATATCATTGATATGGGACCACTCGCCTCGCATCTTGGTGGGGAAGTGGTTGCCGAAGGCGATATGCAGGAAATTATTGATAATCCTCAAAGCCTTACCGGTAAGTACCTGAAAGGTGTGCTGCGCATCGATCCACCAGCAAGGGTCCGGAAATGGACGAGGAATATAAAGGTGCAAGGAGCCAGGCAAAATAATCTTCAGAATATCACCGTGGAGTTTCCGCTAAATGTGTTGTGTGTGGTGAGTGGTGTAAGTGGAAGTGGAAAAACAACATTGGTGAAACAGATTCTATATCCTGCGCTGAGTAAATTGAAGGGTGAATATGGCGATAAGGTGGGGGCGCATAAGGCGATCAGTGGCGACATGGATCTCATCTCACAGGTGGAAATGATTGACCAGAATCCTATCGGCAAATCATCCCGTAGCAACCCCATCACCTATATCAAGGCCTATGATGAAATCAGGGATTTATTTTCGACACAACCACTGAGTAAGATGCGCGGATTTCAACCTAAACATTTTTCTTTCAACGTGGATGGCGGCCGGTGTGATACCTGTAAGGGCGAGGGCGAGCAACTGGTGGAAATGCAATTCCTTGCGGATGTGCACCTGGTTTGTGAAAGTTGTGGTGGTAAACGGTTCAAAGAAGAGGTGCTTGAGGTGACCTTCAAAGAGAAAAATATTCACGACATTCTGGAATTGAGTGTGGATGAAGCGATGGCTTTTTTTGCTGATAAGCCAGAGATTGCAAAAAGAGTAAAACCGCTTCAGGACGTGGGGTTGGGTTATGTAAAGCTGGGTCAGTCATCTGCAACACTCTCCGGTGGAGAGGCTCAGCGGGTGAAGCTGGCTTCATTCCTGGGCAAAGGAAAAGCGCAGGGCCATATCCTTTTCATCTTTGACGAACCTACCACGGGACTGCATTTTCATGATATTCATAAACTGCTGGCTTCCTTCAATGCATTAATTGAGCAGGGGCATTCCATTCTTGTAATTGAGCACAATACAGACGTGATCAGGAGTGCGGATTGGCTGATAGACCTGGGACCGGAAGCGGGTGACGAAGGTGGAACCCTGGTTTAT
>REAQ01000247.1 GCA_004294195.1 Sphingobacteriales bacterium
GGCTTTGGCAAGCATTTCGCCGCAAGCATTGGCAGCCAGTACGTCATAGGCGATGAGCGAACCAGAGAAACGCTCGATCAGTGCGTCAAGCGCGGCAGGATCAACCCTGCCCCCAATGTCAACGGGTAACACCGTTACCTCTGCACCAATCGTTTCCAGAAAAGCACAGGTATCTAAAACCGCCTTATGTTCCACACTTGAGGTGATCAAATGTTTGCCACGCACCTGGTGCATTTCATACATGCCCCGCAGTGCGATGTTCACCGACTCGGTTGCGCCGGAAGTAAAAATGATCTCGGAAGATTCCGCACCAATCAATGCAGCCACCTGCTCACGCGCAATCGTCACCGCTTCCTCCGCCACCCAGCCATAGGCATGGCTCTTGCTGGCAGCATTGCCGAAATCATGCGTGAAGTAAGGCAACATCGCTTCCACCACCTGCGGATCGCAGGGCGTTGTTGCATTATAATCCAGATAAACAGGATAGTTCATATCAATCGTGTCGCTGGCCTTTGTTCACATTAAATACATGCAGTACTTGCGGGAAAATAGCATCAAGGGTTTCCATCGCACCCTTTGTGGAACCGGGCAAAGTAATCACCAACGCATCTCCAATCATGCCGGCCACTCCGCGCGACAACATTGCAAAGGGCATGCGTTGCTGCCCATACTGCCTTGCCGTTTCCATAATACCGGGAATCTCGCGAGTCAACAAAGGACGTATTGCCTCAGGTGTATTATCCCTAGGCGATACACCCGTACCGCCAACAAACACTACCAAATCACAAGTTGCACTAAACCCTAAACCCTTTTCCCTAATCCCTTCCAGATCATCCGGAATCACAAGTTTCTCCACAACCGCTACACCCTTCCCCTCCAACCTTCCCCTAACCTCTTCCCCTGCTTTATCTTCTCCTTTTCCGGCACTAATAGTATCAGAACAAACAATGACTACCGCGCGAAGGCCCGTTCCATCTAACGCCTTATCACTCTTCCCTCCCTTCTTAGACTCCAGTGCAATACTCCTGATCTCAATATGCTTATCAATCGGCTTCAACATATCATACATCGTCAACGCCGTAATTGCCGCGCCATGCATGGCTTCCACTTCCACCCCGGTTTTATAAATGGTTCGCACTTCTACGGTAATAATAACCTCTAACCCAATAACCTCATAACTAATGGCTGTATACTCCACCGGAAGCGGATGACAATCCGGAATCACATCGCTGGTTTTCTTCACCGCAAACAATCCTGCTACACGTGCAAACTCAAACACATCGCCCTTGGGCACCTTTCGCTGCACAACAGCATCAATGGTTTCCTGCGATGAGGTCCGCACAATGGCTTTGGCAATAGCTTGCCGCAGCGAATCTGATTTATGTGTAATGTCTACCATTATTTATTTTCTTTCCATTGATACGATTCATCTGCAAACCATTCCTTTCCCCATACGGGCAACTCCGACTTGATCCGCTCTACACACTCCGCACAGGCATCAATCGCTTCTTTCCGATGCACAGCAGAAGTGAAGACAAACAAACAGATCTCGCCCGCATTCACCTTACCCAGACTATGATACACATGCATGCAAGTGAGGGGATATTTCGCAAATATATCTTCCCGGATCTCATGCATCTTCTGCAAGGCCATCTCTTCATAGGTTGTATACTCAATGGCTGCAACCGTTTGTCCATCGATGACATCCGCACGCACCTGCCCAAGAAAAATACTATGCCCGCCAATACCCGTTTTCACCGCATGCTTGCTGATGCTGTTGGCAATGAATTGGGGATCGATGGGACCCTGCTGAAATATTTGCTTCACACCCATGCTAATCCTGTTTTATAGAACGAAGAACCTCAATATCAATCATCAGATGATATGCGTCTACACCCAACTCGCGCAGCATCGCCGCACCCTTTTCACTACGCACACCTGTCTTACAAAACAACACTACTTTATGCCCCTGAAGTTCCGAAAGTTTTTCTGTCAAAATGCCCAGCGGTATTTTCCGATGCTTAAAACCTTCCACCTCTGGTTTCTCATCTGGCTCCCGCACATCCACCATCAACACTTCTTCATCGTTCATCCATTCCCTGAAAGTGGGTAATCCACAAGAGAAATCATATCGCTCCTGTTGCAATGCTTCAAATGTCTTCGGACCCTGGTGCTCTTTTCCCGGCTGGTAGTTGATCGTCAGGAATTGATTATTCAGCGCGTTATAGGTCATC
>REAQ01000009.1 GCA_004294195.1 Sphingobacteriales bacterium
ACAAGATCAGCAAATTCCTGCCTGATTATCCAAAGGGCGACAGCATCACCATCCACATGTTGCTCAACCATACTTCCGGTATTAAAAACTATACCTCCATACCCGGCATGTGGCAGAGCCTGCACTATAAATATTCTACGGACAGCCTGATCAATACCTTTAAAAATAAGCCCTTGGATTTCTCACCCGGTAAAGGTTGGAATTATAGCAACAGTGGCTACATTCTGCTGGGTAAGATCATCGAGAAAGTGTCTGGCAAAAGATACCGGACCTATTTGCGCGAACAGATCGTCCAGCGCATCGGACTAAAAAATACGGACCTGGAACAAACAGACTCCGTGTATGAAAAACAGGTGAAAGGATATTTTTATAATATGGGTCGATGGGCTCCCGCCGGATTCATAGAGCCTGATAATGCATGGGCCGCCGGATCAATCCTTTCCACTCCGGAAGATCTTTCTATCTGGATCAAGGCGCTCTATGAACATAAGGTGCTCTCTGCGGAAGAAACTAAAAAAATGCTGACGCCGGAAAACCCGCTCACGAAGAATTATGCGTATGGGATTGAATCAGACAGTCTGCTCCAGCATCCCCGGATCTGGCACAATGGTGGTATCCATGGTTTCTCCTCTTACCTCGCCTATTATCCAAAGGAAGACATGACCATTGTTTGTCTGAGCAACAATGAATACTTCGTCATTGATCGTCTTGGAACCGCATTGGGTAAGATCATGTATGGCGAGAAAATTGATCCACCTTACATTCCCAAGGCAGTGAAGATCGATCCGGAGATCCTGGAAAAATACACGGGCAAATACAAAACCAACTTTGGCAAGATGGAGCTGGTGGCCAATGGCGGAAAACTCTATCGGCGAGTGGAAGACTCCGGTGATCTTGAGCTCAAGCCTGAATCAAATACCCGCTTTTTCTATGCTGATGGTTCAGACCGGTTTGTTGTTTTTGAAGGTACCGCACCTAATTTTAAATCATACCTGATCTCCGGCGGACAAAAAATTGAACTCATCAAAGAATAAATATCAGGACAGAAGATTTTTACCATTGTGCATGATTGCTTGTTTGAATACTTTCTCAGAAGTGCTCAGAATGGTAACCTGCTGTTCAGGAACAACCCAAATTTCTCCGGTGTTTGTATCCGGTGCACTCGGAATATATATCACACAAGAATTTTCGAAACGATCTGTTAGAAAGCCAGGCCTCGAAACATCGCCAACCCGCACCAATACTGGCGGACGATGATCTGTTTTTTGCATTACCTTTTCCTCCATTTTTACTTTATAATTAATATACCCTGGGATGAACTGCAGCACATTTTCATCCAACCAGTTCCTGAATTGTGACACCTTGGAGATCTTAACCAGCAGACCAGACAGATAGACCAACGTAATGATGATAAGGGATGTAGCTATGGATACTGCGCCAATATGACCAATCGATGGCAAGCCAAGGAATTTGGCCAAACTTGCCCCAAAACCAGTAAGCTTCGCATATAAATTCTGAATGATCACCACCATTACAAAAGCCGGTATCAGGAAGAGAATGCCCGAAGTCACTGTTGTTCTGACATGCTGGAGAAATTTATTCATACCACTGGTTTGCGGAAAGGTATCTATTTCGTATCGGCTTTAAAAGATTCCTGCTACTACCCCTGTTTCAATTCATAAACCAACGTACATTCATACCAATACATACTGTGATGAAAAAACTTATCCTTCTGATAGCATTGGTCAGCTTCGTTCGGGTAGCGGGCCAGGATATTGGTGTACAACTGTATTCCTTCCGGCATCAGTTTGAAAAAGACATACCGGGTACGCTGGACAAGATCAAAGCGATGGGCATCACCAAACTGGAAGGCGGCGGCAGTTACGGGCTCACCCAGCCGGAATTCAAGAATATGCTGGAAGCGCGGAAAATGAAAGTGATCAGCGTGGGTGCAGATTATAATCAATTGAAAACAGACTTGCAATCCATCATCGGTAATGCCAAGGCCTATGGCGCCAAATACGTAGTCTGCTTCTGGATCCCGCACAATGGCGCTTTCACCCTAGACAATGCCCGCGAGGCCGTGGAGGTATTCAATAACGCAGGAAAGATCCTGAAAGACAATGGCCTTAACTTTTGCTACCATCCCCATGGTTATGAATTTGGCGCCTGGGAAAACGGTGACCTGTTTGATTATCTGCTGACTAAATCCAATCCGGCATATGTCAATTTTGAGATGGATGTGTTCTGGATCAAACAACCCGGCAAGGATCCTGTGGCCCTACTCGAAAAATATTCTGGCAGATTCCCCTTGATGCACCTGAAAGATCGCAAGCCCGGAACGCCCAACAGCCAGGACGGACACGCAGACGTGGAATCCAATGTGGTCCTGGGCCAGGGCGATGTGGGTATTGCCGCCATCATGAAAGTGGCGAAGAAACATGGTGTAAAACATTTCTTCATCGAGGATGAATCCTCTCGTTCTCTGGAACAAGTGCCCGTAAGCCTGAGCTTTCTGAAAAATTTAAAATAAGGTACGCTGATGAAGTGCAGATCAATGCTCACTGTAGCGATGTTCATGGCAACATCGCTCCCCGTTTTTGCGCAGTACAAGCCTGCTACCATACCACAAACAAACCAAACCGCATCGGTACTGCAACATAAAGCGGTAGTGGACAGCATCATCCTGAAATATGCGCGCGAAAATCACATGCCGGGCATTGCTTACGGACTGGTGATGAATGGCGAACTGATCTATACTAACTATCAGGGCTACACGAACCTGGCGAATAAAACATCGGTGGATGCATCCTCTGCATTCCGGATCGCGTCCATGACCAAGAGCTTCGCAGCCATGGGTATTCTCATCTTACGGGACCAGGGTAAACTCAGCCTGGATGATCCCGCGTCAAAGTACATCCCGGAGATGAGGCAAACCAAATATCTCACTAGTGATGCACCTGCTATCACCATCCGGGACCTGATGACACACCGCGCAGGATTTCCGGAAGACAATCCGTATGGCGATAGGCAACTGGCAGACACCGATGCTGAACTGATGCAATTAATGAAAGAGAATCCCTCTTTTTCCAACGCACCGGGTCTTCAATATGAATACAGCAATCTTGGATTTGCCTTGTTGGGAACCGTCATCAAAAACGTTTCTGGCCAATCCTATCAACAGTTCATCGATCAAAATATTTTCAAGCCCCTTGGCATGAACAACACGTATTGGGAATATACAAAAGTACCTCCTCAACAGTTGGCGCATGGGTACCGATGGATCGATGAGAATTGGAAAGAAGAAGCGATGCTGAAAGACGGATCTTGGGGAGCGATGGGCGGACTGATCACCACCGTAGAAGACTTTTCAAAATACATGAAACTGCACCTGCAGGCATGGCCCATCCGTGACGGTAAAGAAACGGGACCATTAAAGAGAAGTTCCATCCGGGAGATGCACCAGCTCTGGAACTTCAATACAATCAATCCAAGGTTGAACAATAAAAATTGCGCAGCAGCAACAGGCTACGGCTATGGCTTAGGTATCACCAGGGATTGCAAGGGGAACATCTATGTTGCGCACAGTGGCGGACTTCCCGGATTCGGATCCAGCTGGATGATCAAACCTAATTACAATATCGGCATTGTGATCATGAGCAATCGCACCTATTCACCCGTGTCGAGATTGTCTTTACCCATCCTTGATTCTCTTGTTGTACTTGCAGGATTACAACCCTACGGGTTGCCAGCTTCTGCTATCCTTGAACAAAGGAAATCACAGCTGATGGCCATCCTTCCAGAATGGAAAAATGCCGAGCAACAAAACATTTTTGCAGAGAATTTTTTCCCTGACAACCCGATTGGCATGTTGCGTCAACAGTCCAGGGAATTGTTTGCAAAGGCCGGCACCATCAAAGAAGTAAAGTCGATGAAGCCGGAAAATAATCTTCGCGGGAGTTTTGATGTCATTTGTGAAAATGCAACGCTAAGAATCTCTTTCACCTTGAGCCCGGAACATGATCCCAAGATTCAGGAGTATCGAATCACAGAAATAAAAAATCAATAAGCCAGAAGATCCTGTATCGTTGCCTCTAACCGATATTTTGCCAGGAACTGACGTTCCAATGCCATATTAAATGGAACAGGTGTATCCAAAGAAGCACATCGTTTCACAGGTGCATCCAGCATTGAAAAGCAATGCTCTCCAATCCACGCAGCAATCTCTCCGCCAATACCACCGGTAAGGGTATCCTCGTGTAAAACAAGCACACGGCCCGTTCTTTTTACTGCCGCCCTGATGGCTTCATAATCCAAAGGCAACAGGGTCCTTAGATCCAAAATATCAATGGAGAGTTCCGGATGCTCAGATGCATAGTCTTCTGCCCAGATCACGCCGGCACCATAGGTGATGATGCTGAGATCATCGCCAGACAATACATGCCTGGCCTTGCCGATCTCTACTTCATAATATCCTGTGGGCACCTGACCGGAGATGCTTCTATACAAAGCCTTGTGTTCAAAAAAGATGACGGGATTGGGATCATTGATAGCAGCGATCATCAATCCTTTTGCATCAAAAGGTGAAGATGGGTACACCACTTTCAATCCAGGAGTATGAGTGAACCATGCCTCGTTGCTCTGGGAATGGAATGGCCCTGCGCCAACACCTGCACCTGTTGGCATACGCACCACCACGTCTGCGTTCTGTCCCCATCGGTAGTGGATCTTCGCGAGATTATTGACGATCTGGTTCAGGCCCACGGAAACGAAATCCGCAAACTGCATCTCCACCATAGATTTATATCCTTCAAGGCTCAAGCCCAATGCAGCACCCAGGATCGAACTTTCACATAAGGGCGTATTCCTGACGCGCGCTTTACCATATCGCTCTACAAATCCTTCCGTTACTTTAAAGGCCCCACCATACTCTGCAATGTCTTGCCCCATCAACACCAGATTTGGATGCTGCTGCATACTTTGATCAAGGCCCGAAGTGATGGCATTCACGAAACGCGTTTGTTCCAAATCCTCCCGGAATCGGAGGTCTTCATGATCTAGTTTGTTTGAACTTACAGGCACTGGTGCATATACATCACCCATTTCTTCTTCTACATCGGGTTGACATTCCTCACCCGCAAAACCGAGTGCCAACTCATCTTCAATATGCTTACGTGTTTCTTCTTTGATCGCTTCGATCTCCTCTGCCGAAAGAATCTGCTTCAGCGCGAGATAGGTCTCAAAATTCTGCACAGGATCACGTTGCCCCCACAATTCAAACAATTCCTTGGGTACGTACTTCACACCGCTGGCTTCTTCATGCCCCCGCATACGGAATGTCATACATTCAATCAGGTATGGCTTCTGGTTCTTGATGCAGTACTCGCGCACGCCTTTTAGAGTATCCAGTACCGTTAGGATATTATTTCCATCGATCTGCACACCTTGCATTCCATATCCCTTTGCCCTGTCCACCAGGCTCTCACAACGATATTGTTCAGATACGGGCGTGCTTAACCCGTATCCATTATTCTCAACAATAAAAATCACAGGAAGATCCCATACGGCCGCCACGTTCAGGGCTTCATGAAAATCCCCTTCCGATGTGCCGCCATCTCCGGTAAATGCAAGCGATACTTTGTCTTTACTGGCCAATTTATATGCCAACGAAACGCCGTCAGCTATGGCGAGTTGCGGACCAAGATGGGAAATCATCCCACAGACATGATGCTCCTTTGCGCCAAAATGAAAACTGCGTTCACGGCCCTTACTGTAGCCGTCTTTGCTGCCCTGCCACTGCCTGAACAAACTGTGCAGGGGCATTCCCCTCGTAGTAAATACGCCCAGGTTGCGATGCAAGGGCATAATCCATTCATCCTGCTCCAGCGCCATCGTTGCGCCTACGGCAATGGCTTCCTGCCCAATTCCACTGAACCACTTGGAGATCCTGCCCTGCCTTAACAATACAAGCATCTTCTCTTCAATCATTCTCGGCGTAAGCATACGCCGGTATATATCGACGAGCTGAACATGGGTCAGTTCTTTCCTGTCGTAAATCATGCACTATTTTTTTTGTCCGGCCCCGTAAAGGATCGATGACACGATCGATAAAAGAATACTAAAGAGCAACGCCCACCAAAATCCATCCACTTTAAATCCGCCTACCAGCTTACTGCCCAGCATGATGATCAACGCATTGATCACCAGCAAAAACAATCCGAGTGTAACAATAGTGATAGGCAAAGTAAGCACCACAAGGATTGGCTTAACAATGGCGTTGAGAATCGCCAGCACAACAGCCAGGATCAATGCCGTGGTGAACTTATCAATATGGATGCCGGACAAAATATACGTGAGTCCGTACGCAACCAATGCCGTAATCAAAATGCGAATGATAAAGTTCATGGCTTGTGATTATTTATTCGATATTCAATATTACACTACAATCAACTCATAAAAGTCTTCCTCCTTCAACCAAACCTGGGCCAAGGCCTGGATCTTTTCAGGGGTCACCTTTTTGATCTTGTCCATAGCTGTATAAAAGTAGTCATCCGGAAGATCATTCAGGATGATATTCTTCCATCGCCCAATAATATGAAAAGGACCATCGAGATCACCCAATACTGAACCGATCAGGTAGTTCTTCACCAGCAGCAGCTCATCTTCATCCACCCTTTCCTCTCTTAATATCTTCATCTCTTTATATACCTCACTGATCGTTGCTTCGCAAACATCCTTTCCGGCTTCCGTGGAGATCATCCATGTACCCGCGTGCATGTGGTTCTGGAAATAACTGTGAATGCCATAGGTATATCCTTTGTCTTCCCGGATATTGCTCATCAGCCTCGATCCAAAAAATCCGCCAAACAATGTATTCAGTACCTGTGCTTCCGGAAAGTCAGGATGTGTGCGGGTCAGGAACGGCCTCGCCATCCTTACGGCGCCTTGCACACCATTGGGATCATTGCTGATCCGATATTTCTTGTCTATTGCCGGCACCTCAGCGTGCACGCGCGAAGCCAGTGCATGTTTACCCATCGGCAAATGACCAAACTGCGTATTCAATTGCTGAAACAAATCGGAAGGAAGAATGCCCGCCACAAAAATCACACACTTCCCGTGCTGATAATAGGCATGGTGAAATTCTGCGATGGCTCCCCGTTCCAGCTGATCATAGGTTGATCCAAAGGCGTATCGGCCATAAGGATGCTCGTACCCAAACAAATATTCATCGATCTTACGATTGGCCACAAAATCACACTTTTTCAAATTCACTTCCAGCTTCTGCTTAAGGTTCTGCTTGTATAACTCAAGCTCTGATTCCGGAAAAACAGATTCATTGATCAACTCTGCCACAACGGGCAATAACGAAGACAAATGCCTCGTGAGTGTATGCAGGGTGATATTGGCCGTTTCATTGTAACAATTCCTATTGAGGTAAGCACCGTAGAAATCAAAATGCTCACTGATCTCAAATGCTGATTTTGTTTTTGTACCATTCTTGATGAGGTAGTTGGTCACTGCAGCAAGACCATTCTGCTCTTCCCACCAGTTGCCGGCATAGAAAACCCATTCCATTTGCAGCACTTCCTCGGTACCGGCATGTACAGCGTATACATCTATCCCGTTGTCTAACGTAAACTTTTCATAGGGCTTGAGGGTGAGTTGAAAATCGATGGCATCCTTGATGGGTGGCGCCAACTTTCTATTCAGCCCTTTTTTATCTCTAGTAGTTGTTGTACTCATATCCGCTTGTCTGACAAATAATATAATGTGTTGCTGTTCTCTTTGGCGAAGAGTGCTGCACTCAACGCCTTCACTTGTTCTGGTGTAACGCTATTGTATTGTTGCATCTCCTGATTCATCAGATTGGCATCACCGAGCAACTCATAGTATGCCAGGGAATTGGCCCTGTTCATCAGACTCATGTCTTCAAAAGCCATCAGGCTCTCCGATTTGTTCTTCACTTTTTGCAATTCTTTTTCTTCAACAAGTTGCTGGCGCATACCATCCAGCACGAGTTCAATGGCAGCTTCGGCTACTTCAGCTTTAACACCTTTCACCAACTTTCCTTCGATGGCAAGCAACCCCTTATCCAAGCTTCCGAAATGATAACATTCCACATTGCTGAACAGCTTTTGCTCTTTCACCAGGGCCTGGAACAGGCGAGAAGAAGTACCTCCACCCAGGATGTCTACAATAAGGTCAGTGACATAATATCCATGCTCATTTCTCGCGGGCATGTGCCAGCATTTGTACAAGGCATCTATGGGGACATCCTTTTTTAACACCATTCTTCTTTCCTGTGTTTGCAACGGTTCTTGTGGAAGGCTCCTCTCATATTTATTCCCGGAGGGAATTCCACCGAACCATTTTTCAGCAAGCGCTTTCACTTCCGGTGTATCTACATTTCCTGCTACCACCATGATGGCATTGGCCGGGGTATAATGCTTGAAGAAAAACGATTTCACATCTTCCAGTTTTGCCTCCTCGATATGCTTCAATTCTTTGCCGATGGTCATCCAGCGATAGGGATGCTTTGTGTATGCCATCTCACGCAGAATATGCCAGGCATCACCATAGGGCTTGTTCAGGTAGTGTTCTTTAAATTCTTCACTCACTACTTTGCGCTGCACGTCCAGGCTCTTTTCGCCAAACGCAAGACTTAACATACGATCGCTTTCCAGCCAGAATGCGGTTTCGAGGTTATCCGTAGGCAGCTGGCAATAATAATTGGTAAGGTCATTGGTGGTGTAGGCATTGTTTTCACCACCGGCCCTTTGCAAGGGCTCATCATAGTCGGGGATATTAACGGATCCGCCAAACATCAAGTGTTCAAACAGGTGGGCGAATCCCGTTCTCGAAGGGTCTTCATCCCTCGCACCCACGTTATACAAAATATCCACCACGGCCATGGGCGTACTGGCATCCTTATGAACAAGCACCTTCAGGCCGTTTTCCAGTTGAAAACGCTCAAATTGAATCATGCTGCAAGATTAAATTAAAAAATCCAAGCCCCATTATCCTTTGAGGATGTTGAGGGGTTTAATGTATACTTCCAGGGGCTCACCTCCTCGAAGGAGCAGCATCCGCAGCCGCTCCCTTGATTTCTGTAGCAATTCTTTATATGCCTGGATGCTGTTTGAATAGTTGTTCTGGATGCCGATGATAATGTCCCCCGGCAATACCCCCGCCTTATCCCCCGGAGAATTAGCGATCACGTCTTCCACTACCACTCTTCCATCCACATAATACACCCCCAGCCCGGTATAGGAATAATCAAATTCTGCCCGGAAATATCCGTTCGGAGTGAGGTGGATCTCACGTTTTGCATAATTGAGCACAACAGTGAACCGCCTGAGCAGATCGTTACCAAGTAGACCACCCAGTTGCGGATAGGAGATCACAT
>REAQ01000248.1 GCA_004294195.1 Sphingobacteriales bacterium
CCCTTGACTTTCAGGCAGGTAAATTCAAAGTGGAACCTTTTACACAGCAACATGGCCTTCCCAACAGTTTGCATATGGTAGGTGGGGCAACACCTGGTGGATGGGATAATCCAAACTCCAATGCAGCTATTGCCGCGGCACAGACGTTCACCAGGCTGAATTCTACTACCTGGGAGATCCCCTCACTTGCGTTGAAAGCAAATGAAAAATTCCTTCTCCTTCCTGAATCAGGAAACTGGGGTAAGAAATTTGGCGAAGGTGCAAAATCTGGATTGATCGTTCCGGAAGGCGCAGATATTCCTTCGCCCGGAGCTGGTAACTATAAGATCAGGGTGAACTTTGCAGATAACACCATTAAATACGTAAAGCTTTAACTAGCTATTTGCTATTAGCTAATAGCTATTGAAAGGCCGCCTCAATCAATGAGGCGGCCTTTTTTATGATGTTAGCAAATGGACAATTAAACATTTGGGCAATTGAACCATTGAATGGTAATTAGAATATAGCCCTTACGAATCTTTCAAGTATGTTTACATTAGTAAAAGACCTTACCGCGATGTAAGTGAACACCAATCCAAATACGCCGCCCCAAAAGTGTGCGCTGTGCCCAATATTGTCATTGCCGCGTTTAGCCATATAAGCCGAGAACGCCAGATAAAGGATACCGAATAACCAGGCCGGGATTGGTATGGCAAGAAATACTTTTAGTTCTTCTGATGGAGCCAGAAGGATGACAGAAAACAAAACAGCACTTACTGCACCTGAAGCACCAAGTGCACGATAGCCATAAACCTCCTTGTATTTGAAATAATCCGGAAGGGATGAGACAACGACTGCCAGTGCATAGAGTAAAATAAACAGCATGCCTGACCGGTCGCCAAACAATGCAGGAAATAGAAATGTCTCTATACCATTTCCAAAAGAAAACAAAGTGATCATGTTGAAAGCCAAATGCATGATGTCTGCATGCACAAATGCGCCGGAATAGAACCTGAAATACTCTCGTCCGTGATTGATTTTGTATGGCCAGAATAAAACTTTCTCCTTTGCTTCATCATTATTCATGACGAGTAAGGAAACGATGCAGGTAATAGCAACGATAATAATGGTGATGCTCATGCAAACAGTTTAACGGTGATGATATTTTTCATTTCTGTTGATGGTGCAGGCCCTATACAACTGCTCTGCCAGAATAAGTCGTACCAATTGGTGCGGGAAGGTGAGTGCCGATAAAGACCATTTGAACTGGGCCCTTTGCAGCACATCAGGATGAATGCCGTACGCACCCCCTATTAGGAAGATGAGGTTTTTGATACTGTCGTTTGCGCATTGCTGGATCATCTGTGCAAGCTGAAGGGAGTCCAGCATTTTTCCTCTTTCATCCAGGGCTATGAGGTGATCCTCTTTGGTCAACATATCGAGAATCATAACGCCTTCGGCCTTTTTTAATTGCGCTTCAGACATGGAGGCCGCTTGTTTGGGCGGGGGAATGATCTTCCATTCTATGGGATAATAACGGCCAAGCCTGCCCGAGAATTCCTCGATCCCCGTTCTCACATGGGGTTCATGGGCCTTTCCGATGGTCCAGAGGGATATCTTCATGCGGATTAAAAGTAATCAATTCCCGCGGCGCCATCGTTCCATAAAAAAATTTAACTTAACGCCTCAGCCAAAACAAATGAAGAAACTGCTATTGCTCACCGGCTTTATCGCCGCATATTTTTCCGCATTTGCCCAGATCAAAGATGCGCCTGTCCGAACAGAAGGAGAGGGGCCCTTTACCCAGCTCATTCTCAGGGGCGCAGTGGTGATTGACGGCACGGGTGCACCCGCTTTCGGTCCCGCCGACATTGTTATCGAAAAGAACAGGATCGTTTACGTGGCGGCTGTAGGTAGTCCCGGCACGCCAATTCGGGAGAACAGAAGACCCAAACTGAAGGAGGGTGGTAAGGAGATCGATTGCAAAGGCATGTATATCCTGCCCGGGTTTATAGATATTCATGGGCATATTGGCGGTGCTGCACAGGGCACGCCCGCGGAATATGTTTTCAAATTATGGATGGGCCATGGTATCACCACTATCCGGGAACCAGGGTCCATGAATGGGTTGAAATGGACCTTAAACCATAAACGGAAAAGCCAGATAGATAGCATTACGGCCCCCAGGATTTTTGCCTACACCGTGTTCGGTCAGGGCGCAGAAAAGACC
>REAQ01000102.1 GCA_004294195.1 Sphingobacteriales bacterium
CGGTTCAAGGAAGAGATTTATTGACAGGAAAGCCAAAACAAGTAGATATTTCTTACAGAGAAATAGCCAAAGCCCTTGATAAATCTATAGAAAGAATCCAGTTAAAATCAACTTTTAAGTGAACCTTGGTTTTACCCGGACCCACATGATAGGTAAAAGGTAAACCACCCCTCCAAGCTGCAGGTGCTACTGGACCTTCTAAGGCTTCTAACAAGGGCTTAGCGTCATGATAGCTGATGGGTAAAACAGGAATTTTTAGCAAATTGGGGGCAGACAAACGGTCCAATCTTTTGGCATTGGCTGTGGAACCAATGTTTGGAGTCAGTGGGTCACCAGGGTAGATCACCATATCCATAATAGAACCCCTTTGAACCCCATATTCGTTTTTGAAAGCGCCCTTTGGATAAACATCGCCCGCGCCATAACCATCATCCTGTGGATCAGAATAAATAATACAACCCAGGGCTCCGTGTTCTTGGGCAATTTTTGGTTTGATTCCCCTCCAAGAGCGGCCATATTTGGCAATCACAATCTTGCCTTTTACGCTAATGCCCAGTTTTTCAAGGGTTTCGTAATCGGCAGGAACGCCATAGTTCACAAAGACCAATTCGGCGGTTACATCGCCATCGGCACTCCAACAATTATAAGTTGGTAATTGGCCTTCTTGGTTAGAAGTGCCGTCTTCTTTTAAAGCCGGCTCTTTCAATAAGGCTTTGAAAACACCAGGAGACACCATTTCCAAGACCCTGGTTTTGGGTGTAGGAAACAAAACCTGATAGGTTTCTATTTGAGCATCCCAACCATATTGTTTGAACTGTGCCAAGATATTTTCAGCCACAGCTTTGCTTCCGGGTGATCCCAAATGGTGGGGAATGGCAGACATGTCTTTGATATTCTTGCCAATGCGCTCTGCACTCAGTCCGGCGTCAAACTGTTGTTCAATTTGTTTTTGTTTGGCTGCGGATGCTGCACTAAAACCGGTTATGGATGGTTGCGCAAGGGCAGAAATACTAAGCAAACCGCTGCTCAGAATCAGGCAAAGGGTTTTGGAGGGCGTCATGTTCATCATGGTACAGTTAGAATATTATTTGAATAAGGCTGGGTGTTCTTTGTTCCATTGAGTGGCATTCTGATAGGCTTTGGCAACGGTGATAATGCTAGCCTCGTCATATAGTTTACCAATCAATGTGATACTTCTGGGTAATTGTTGGGCATTATAACCAATGGGAAAACAAATGGCGGGGTGACCCGTAAGGTTGGTAATGGCCGATTGGTTGCCCCAATTGTTGGGACAAATAATGGCGTCATATTGCTCCACTATTTTATTAACCGCCTGCATGAGTAGGTAGCGTTGGCGGTTGGCGTTGATATATTCCACGGCGGGTATTAGTCTAGATACCCTGAAATTATTGGGCCAGTCAAATTGGTTTTGGCGGGTCATTTGATCATCAATGCCGTAACGAGTAAACTCGTCAAAAGCGGCAGCACATTCCGCGCTGATGACCACGTCCATGATATTATAATTGTACAACCCACTATCTGGGAAATTGATGGGAATCAATTCCACGCCTAGTTTTCTATAGGTTGCTAATACCTTAAACTCGTTTCTAGAGGTATCAGTGATTTTGTCAAAATAGTTTTTGGCGTAGGCAATTTTTTTGCCTTTGAGACTAGCAGCAGGATTGTAATTAAAGGGCAGGTTTACGGCAGCTTGGTCCTTACCATCGGTACCATGAATAGCGGCAAAAACCATGGCAGCGTCTTGAGCGCTTCTGCAAATGGGACCAATTTTATCTAGACTCCAACTTAGGGTCATGGCGCCAGAGCGGCTAATGCTACCAAATGTGGGTCTGAGTCCTGTGGCGCCACAGGTAGCAGAAGGAGAAGTAATAGAACCCCAGGTTTCTGTTCCAATAGCAAAGGGAATTAAGCCAGCGGCAGTGGCCGATGCAGATCCTGCAGAAGAACCAGAAGATCCGTTTTTAAGATTCCAAGGATTCTTGGTTCTACCACCAAACCAATAATCTCCCATGGCTAGAGCGCCCATGGTAAATTTGGCTACCAGCACGGCGCCCGCTTCTTTGAGTTTGGTATAAACAAAAGCGTCTTCTTCAATCACTTGGTCTTTATAAGGTGCCGCACCCCAGGTGGTCTTGGTACCCTTTACGGCAAAAAGGTCTTTCAAACCATAAGGAAT
>REAQ01000103.1 GCA_004294195.1 Sphingobacteriales bacterium
CGGGTTCGCACCAAAGACTATGTACGCGCGGCGGAGTTGTTGACCGTGATGTCTGATGCTTCATTGGATAAACTGGAACAACACAAATGGGACTATCAATTGGGCAGAAATTACTGGGGTACTCCTCGAATTTATGCTCCTGCTATCGGCCAATCCAATGGTCTGTTTAATATGCAGGGACAGATCAGTTCTGCCGCTACCAGACCAGTGGCGTGGTCCACATATATTGATCCGATATTTGAGCAAACATATGATGACATCGGTAGTTTGTTACAGGGCAAAGCTTCTGGCATAAGTATAAATTACTTAGATGGATCTCTAAGTGCTTTGAATGAAGTAGTTGTGGTTGGTTATGGAATAGCAAGAAAGAAAGACCTTACCGGATCTGTTGTGACCATAAGGGGTGTTGCAACACTCAACGCCTCCAACACACCCCTCTATGTTATTGATGGTGTTCCTTTCACAGGAGACATATCAACCTTTGATCCCAGTCAACTGGCGGATATTATGGTATTGAAAGGTGCTGATGCCACAGCCATTTACGGTTCAAGGGCCGCTAATGGGGTGGTTCTGATCAGCACCTCAGGCAAAGTGCAGATACCCGTTGCGGGCAATGTTGAAGCACCTGAGATACCACCTGTGATCCGAAAGAATTTCCAGGAAACAGCGTTTTTCTATCCGCAGATACGTGCCGACAGAAAAGGGTATTACAACATCGAGTTCACCATGCCCGAGAACCTCACCACCTGGAAATGGCTGCTGCTGGCACATACTATGAAAGGAGAGTTTGGTTATGCGGAAAAGACAATCACTACCCAACTGCCCGTAATGGTTCAGCCTGCCATGCCCAGGTTCTTGTATCAGGGTGATAAGATGATCCTCAAAAGTAGGATCAGTAATCTGGATACCATAAAAACAGAAGGCACCTTGCGCATTGTAGTGGAAGATGCAGTCACCGGTGTTGATCTCACAAAAACATTCACGGATCAATCAACAGAGAAAATTGCTGTTGCGGAAGGCTCCAACCAATCAGGAGCATTTTCAATCCGCGTTCCGGAGAGTCAATTGAATCCGGTTAAGATCAGGGTGAGTTATGCCACGTCAACTTTTTCTGATGGTGAAGAACTGACCCTTCCTATTCTCAGCAACAAATTCTTTTTCTCAACAACCCAAATAATAGAACTGAAAGAAGGAAAGCAAATGCTTCCCACCTTGAAAGCTGAACCTGCTATGACGCCGCTGGGCATCGGGTACTTCATCGATCCCCTTCCCAAGGCATCCATGATCTATGCATTGCCCGGCCTCGTGAATTATAACTGGGATTGCGCAGAACAAACCTTCAGTAAGATCTACGGCTATGCCATGGCATTTCAACTCATGCGCACTGATACCGCATTGGCAAAAAGTTGGTCGAGAGCCGTTGTGCAAGATGGGAAGGAACTCCCGATGGAATTAAATGAAAACATCATACCCTGGTCTACACTAAACAAGAGTAGCATCAACCAACAACGTGAGCTTTACAGATTATTTGATACAGCTTCATCCATCGGAAAGATCAATGAACTGCTCACACATCTTGAAGACATGCAACTCGGCAGTGGTGCGATGCCCTGGTTCAAGGGTGGGAAAGCTGATGATTATATCACATCTTATCTCGTCAACAGCATTGGTCGGTTTAATGTGCAGGGATTAAAGTTGGGGAACGATGCGCAGCAAAAAAGATTGCAAACCTTATTGGACAAGATGATCAAATACCTGGATGCCCAGGTGTACAACAAAGACCGCTATGCCATGTGGTCCATTGTTGATGCGCGAGGCTATCACCTGAAGGCATATCCTGCAGACAGTTTGCTACGCCGCATGGCAGATTCCTTGTTGGTGAGAAATGACGGGTTGAAATCATTAATGTCTGAAGCAGAATACATCATCATGCTGAAGCAATGGTATCCTGAAAGGTCTCCTAATGCGCAAGTGGCACAAAATCGATTGGAGTCGCTTCGTCAGCAGGCGGTCAGTGATCCGAAGAATGGCATGCGATGGAAAGAAATTGCAGATGATGAGGACCTGTCTATCAATCATGAGGAGACTGTAGCCAGGTTAGCGGAAGCGTTTTCCTATTCTCCCTACGCTGCGGAAGTACAGCAGGGTATTGTGCAATGGTTGTTACAAAACAGGAAG
>REAQ01000010.1 GCA_004294195.1 Sphingobacteriales bacterium
CTCCTTAAACCCACCAAGGTCATGTAACATGCTTTCATTGGCAAATCTGGCCGCAGCACTACTTGCTGTGGCCGGATTGTGCAGGATCTCCAAAAACATTTTTTTCAGTTCCGTGACATCTTTTTTCATGTCAAAGAAAAGTTTATAAAGGATATCCCTTTCACTGGTAAAATCCGCTGTGGCACCATTCCCATTCAAGTGACCTTGTGGAGCCAGTACGGGCAGCCGATGCTGCCTGTGGTCAGGCAGAAACCTTTGCATGATGGCACCCGTTACTGCTTTATCTTTTGACAACACGGAAACCTGTTCCGCAATGTTTTTAAGCTCGCGAACATTACCTGGCCAGGTATATTCTTCAATCACGCGTCTGGCCTCATCGTCAAGTTGAATAGGGGATGTCTTGTATTTTTCCGCAAAGTCAACACAGAATTTACGAAACAACAACACAATATCTTCTCTACGATCCCGCAATGAGGGAACCCTTATTGGAACAGTGTTTAACCGGTAATAGAGATCTTCCCTGAACTTGCCATTTTGTGTTCCTGCCAGCAAATCCTTGTTGGTTGCTGCTATAACGCGCACATCTGTTTTCTGCACCTTGGAAGATCCCACCCGAATATATTCGCCGGTCTCCAGCACGCGCAGTAATCTGGCCTGGGTACCCAATGGCATCTCGCCAATTTCATCCAGGAAAATAGTACCGCCATTGACCGTTTCAAAATATCCTTTTCGGCTATCCATGGCTCCGGTGAAGGAGCCTTTTTCATGACCGAATAATTCTGAATCGATGGTGCCCTCCGGGATGGCGCCGCAGTTGACCGCAATAAAAGGATTATGCTTCCTTGAACTCAAGGCGTGAATGATCTGCGAGAAAACTTCCTTACCAACGCCACTCTCACCATAAATCAAAACAGTCAGGTCCGTATTAGCCACCTGTGACGCCACCTGCAATGCATAGTTCAAAGCAGTGGAGTTGCCAATGATACCAAACCTGTTTTTTATCAGTTGAAGATCCATTTCTTAAATAGTTTGACCTAACAATGTACCCTGGGTACAATCATTTACTTTAACCATCACGTAGTCTCCTGGTTTGAGTGACTTGTTTTCCTTCGGGAAAACCACAACTTTACTGTGACTGGTTCTTCCCATCCAATCCTGACTACTGCGTTTTGATTCTCCTTCAATAAGCACCTTGAATGTTTTACCCAGGTCTCTTTTGTTGCTTTCCAGGGAAAGCCTGTTTTGAAGGGATACAATCTCTTCAAGTCTACTGCGCTTTACCTCCTCTGGCACATCATCTTCATATCTCTTTGCGGCAAGGGTACCGGGGCGCTCTGAATACTTGAACATGTAGGAGAAGTCGTAACCGCTTTGCTTCATGAGGTCCAGTGTGTCTTTGTGATCTTCTTCCGTCTCCGTACAAAATCCGGTGATGATATCTGAGCTGATGCCACAATCAGGCATCACTTCCATGATCCGTTTTACTTTGGCCAGATACCATTCTCTGGTGTACGTACGGTTCATCAATTGCAATATCCTTGTGGATCCGCTTTGAACTGGAAGGTGAATATATTTGCAGATGTTTTCATGCTTTGCCATTACGTGCAGCACTTCATCCGTAATGTCTTTGGGATGGGAGGTGCTAAACCTAACCCTCAGGTCAGGATGAACCTGTGCAACCATTTCAAGTAAATTGGCAAAGGTTACCTGCGTGCCTGTTTCCGGATAATGCCAGTAGTAGCTGTCCACATTCTGTCCTAACAGGGTCACTTCTTTATATCCTTTATCCCAGAGATCCCTGCATTCAGCAACAACAGAAAAGGCATCCCTGGAACGTTCACGTCCTCTTGTAAATGGAACCACACAGAATGCGCACATGTTGTTGCAGCCGCGCATAATGCTGACAAAGGCGGTAACGCCGTTGCTGTTCAATCTTACTGGCGAGATATCAGCGTAAGTCTCTTCACGACTCAACAGCACGTTAATGCCTTTTTGACCACTATCTGCCTGGTTGATCAACACGGGAAGGGTTCTGTAGGCATCGGGCCCAACCACCATATCCACCAGTTTCTCTTCTTCCAGCAATGTGGTTTTCAAACGTTCGGCCATGCACCCCAGCATCCCGATCAACATTCCGGGATTGCTTTTTTTAAGGCTTTTAAACTCAGTTAGTCTTTTCCGAACAGTTTGTTCTGCTTTCTCCCTGATGCTACAGGTGTTCAGGAAAACGAGATCAGCCTCTTCCGCGTTGCGCGTTGCGCCATATCCACTTTCCTGCAGGATAGATGCAATGATTTCACTGTCTGCAAAGTTCATCTGGCATCCATAACTCTCAATATAGAATTTTCGGGCATAGCTACGCGTGTCCCCAGCTTTTGGGGCTATGGCCTCGCCCTGCCGCGCTTCGTCTTGTAACTTTCCAATCAAGTCAACCATAGTTTGAAAAAAGAACGACAAAAATACGACAATTTGTCATATCAGTCTCGATGGAAACATATCAAAGCTTAATTTTAAGTCGATTTTGAGAGCTCTGCTTTGGATATTAGCGTTCATCCCTTGTTCCGCCATCGCTCAGGTGAGGGATGGTAGCCTGGAAGGTTCCCTAAGGGATTCAGCAACCCGAATGGCCGTTGGGATGGCAACGGTACGTCTCAGTAGATACGGCGAGGCCGTGAGCCGACAATCAATAACTGACAAAACAGGCTTTTTCTCCATCGATTCCCTTATTGAAGGTAAATACCGCCTGGTGATCAGTTTCTCTGGATATTCCAGCTACCTGATGGATAGTAACCTCATTAAACCAGATCGTAAAGACCTCAACCTGGGCGAGATCGTCATGGTGCCATCGGCCCAAAACCTGGAAACCATAGTTATCTATGCCGAAAAACCCCTGATTCAATCCAAGGATGGTAACATTACGATGAACGTGGCTGAGTCTCCCATGGGTGCAGGATCTAACGCTGCAGACCTTTTGAAGAATATGCCGCTGGTTAATGCGGATCCAGATGGCAAGGTTACGGTTAGAGGCCGGGAACCCCGTATCCTGGTGGATGAAAAACCCGTAGACCTGAACGGGATGCAGCTTAGTGATTTCGTGGAGTCCCTGCCCGGAGGAATGATTGAGAAGATAGAAGTCATGACAAATCCCCCTGCGCAGTATGCACAAGAACCTGGCGGTGTGATCAATATCGTTACAAAAAAAGGGAAAGGCGGATTGAACGGAAGGGTCACCGTTTTTGCAGGAAGCAGGGGAGAAGCCGGCTCCAATCTAAACCTGAACTACAGGCAAAAAGGCCTTGCGTTTAGCTTCACCACCGGCGATACCTACAATTCTTTTTCCGGATTCGGTTCCAGCGTACGGGAGAATTACTATACTGATTCATCCAACCAATTGAAGACTGCCAATGAATATGTAAACATCAGCAGGAGACCCAACATGAGGTTTAACCTGGACTATGATTTCAATGCCCGCAACAGCATCAACCTTGTACTGACCTATAATGGAAATAATTTTGACAACGATGGCACTACAGCCTATGCCAATTTCAATGATACGGGTATAAACTATAGAAACTCTTCGAGGAAAATTCTGTCTACAGGAGATAACAAGAATCCTGGTGCCAACCTTAGTTATAACCACAAAGGCAAAAAGGCTGGTGAACAATTGCGAATTCTAATGGGATGGAACAAAAGCTGGCAAGACAATGCACGGTATTTCCAACAAACATTTTTTGACAGCAAGGGAAACTCGTATGGTGAGGATTCATTACAGAAGCAGTTAATAGACAACAACAACACAGGCCTAAACATCAGGGGTGGGTATGATTTCCCCATTAACAATGGCAAGACGGTTTTTTCGGCTGGTGGAGCATATTTTTTTCAGCATAGTCATGTGATACAGAATACCTATTATGAAGATGTAAACGGGGACGATATTTTTGTGGATATCCTGAGCAATGACTTCGGGTTTACACAGGGCGTATCCAATCTGCGGGCATCGGTCAAACAAAAATTCAACAAGACGATGTCTTTAAATACAGGCATAACCTGGGAGGCTACGGACATTCGATTTGATTTATATAAGCAGGGGAACAAGGTCAGTAATCATTATGCAAACTGGCTTCCCTTCGGAGGACTATACTATAACATGGAGAATGGTCGTAATGCAAGTTTGGTTTATCGCCGTACGATCCGAAGGCCTGGAATCAGGGAACTTAACCCATCTATTGACTACACGGATCCTTACAATTTAAGAAGTGGGAATCCTTTTCTTGAACCAACCTTTGCAGATAATTTTGATGTAACGGTAGGTAAAACCACTAGTAAATTCTATGCTAGCCTCGGTCTGGGGATCAACTTCGTGAACAATATTTTTGCAAGCTTGCGCACATTGATTGATGAAGGTAAAACGATGACTACCTGGTATAACATCGATACCAAAAAAGAATATGAAATCACCGCATGGGCCGGATATACTATTGTTAAAGGATTGCGCGTCAATGGCAGTGCCGGCTATGTGTATAATCAGTACAGTGCTGCGGATATTCTTCAATACCGTTACCGAAATGGAGGATCAGTCAATGGTAAGTTGAACCTGTCTTACGCACTGAAAGACGTTTGGAGTTTTACGGGTAATGTGAACTATAATCGCTTTGCAAATCCGCAGGGTACGGTGCGCAGTACTGTTGCGATGAACATGGGGATACAGAAGAAATTCTACAAGAAAAAGCTGACCGCAACACTCAATATGATTGATCCGATCATCCAGCAAACCTATCAGAATACTACGACGGGTACCAACTTTATGGTCTTTAGTGAAGGAACGACAGAGACCCGGAACTTCAGGCTTACCCTGACCTACAATTTCAAGTTAAAAGGTTGAATTTACGCAGGCTGTTGTGCAAACTTTCCGATTAGCCAGCTATTCCCAGCCGGGATCATCCATTTCTCCAGCAATTCAGCTTTTGTTTGAACGGTGTTGTTGAAATAGAGGGTGTCACGCGTAACAAATCCATGCTCAACAGCATAAGATAATTGTGCCAGTGGTAACAACTGTATGTTGTCTTTCATCACAAAACACATCAGTTGCCTGTTGAACAACGAAACCTGAAATGTTTGTTCGATGGATTTAATCACGCGTACTGAACTATCCGTGCTGCATCCGCTGACAGTTGCAGCTGATTCGTCCGCCATGAGCACAATGAACTGCCCGAAGAACATGGTTGCAAAACCTTTGACGGGCATACCATGGGTGTTCCACTGTTCCACGAAACCGTCAAGCATGGCTTCGATCTGCAAAGCTTCCTGCATGGTAAACCTGCGATCAGACTGATAGATCCAAACCCGGGAGCTATCATCAAAATCTTCCGGGATCAGGTGTTTAAAAGCTAAATTCATAGTACAAAGGTATGAAAAAGCGAATTGCTTATTTCTGCAGGGAAGCGGCTACCAGTTCAGCGATGTCAAGCACCTGAACCTCTGCCTCTTTTTCTTTGCCTTTTACTCCGTCTGTGAGCATCGTATTGCAGAATGGGCAGGCCGCCGCAATTACTTGGGCCCCCGTTTCCAATGCTTCATTGGTTCTTTCCTGGTTGACGCGAATGGTGCCTTTTTCTTCTTCCTTGAACATTTGAGCGCCGCCGGCACCGCAGCAGAGGCCGTTGGATCTGCAGCGTTTCATTTCCACCAACTCCGCATCCAGTAATTCAAGCACCTGACGGGGCGCTTCATAAATACCGTTGGCCCTGCCGAGGTAGCAGGAATCGTGGTAAGTGATTTTCTTTCCTTTAAAGGACCCGCCACCCTGAAGCTTAATACGGCCCTCCTGGATCAGCTGTTGAAGAAAGGTAGCATGATGCACTACTTCGTAATTGCCACCGAGCTCTGGGTATTCGTTCTTCAAAACATTAAAGCAATGTGGGCAGGTTGTCACAATTTTCCGCACTTGGTAGTTGTTCAGCAGTTGGATGTTCTGGTAGGCCATCATCTGGAACATGAATTCATTACCCGCTCTCCTGACGGGATCGCCGGTGCAAGCTTCTTCCTTGCCCAGAATCGCAAAATTGATCTTTAACTCCTGAAGGATGGATGCAAAAGCCCTTGTTATTTTTTGTGCACGCTGATCAAAGCTTCCGGCACAACCTACCCAGAATAGGATGTCCGGGGATTTACCCTCTGCTAATAGTTCAGCCATGGTAGGCACCTGCATAAAAGGAAATTTTCGTAAATCTATGATGAAAGGTCAATATAGTATGCCTGTGCGTTCAAATATTTTAGCGATGTGTTATCTTTAGCGCAATTAGCTTAAAATCTATCCAACAAAACGATGCCATTGCAAGAAGCCGTACGCCACACCTTTGTACAATTATCAGGTTCCCTTGAACTGATGACCCAGGAAGAATTTATTCAACCTTGTGTTCATTTATCCAATTCAACCATAGGACAACACGTCCGGCATATCATTGAAATGTTTCAATGCCTTGAACTGGGTTATGAAACAGGTTCAGTGAACTATGAATTGAGGAAACGGGATCCCCTTATTGAGACGAGAAAAGATGTTGCGGTTGCTGCGCTGCAGGTTGTTTTTGAAGGATTGAACAAGCCAGATAAAGCCTTGGTTCTGGAGGGCGTTTACAATGATCATAGTGAAACCCTTTTGCAGATTCCTACCAATTATTATAGAGAGATTATCTACAATCTGGAGCATACCATCCATCACATGGCGTTGATCAGAATTGGAATACGCGAGCTTAAGCATATTGAGCTACCTGAGGGTTATGGCGTAGCCTCTGCAACGGTGAAGCATAAACAAAGATGTGCACAGTAACATATTTGCCCGGGAAAAAAGGGATCCTACTGACGTCAAACCGGGACGAAAAACAGTATCGTTCTCTTGCACTGGTTCCACATAACTATAGCAACCACCTCGGTGAGGTGATGTATCCACGCGATCCCGATGGTGGGGGTACATGGATCGCAGTGCATGAAAACAAGAATGCCATCGTTTTCCTGAATGGCGGATTTGAGGGGCATCAACCTAATCCACCTTATCGCAGAAGCCGGGGACTGATTTTACTGGATCTTCTGGCCTGTGAACGTCCTTCCGTTGCGTTCAAAGATTTATCGCTCGCTGATGTAGAGCCATTCACTGCGGTGATCTGGGATGCCAATGAACTACTGACCTGTGTTTGGGATGGCAATGATAAGCACCGCGTTCATATGGATCCACAGAAACCGCATATCTGGTCTTCATCAACTTTGTACACGCACCAGGTGAGGGAAAAACGGGCATCGTGGTTTGCCCAATGGCTGTCAGAAGGCACGGAATACGAAATGGACAGCATTATGGCCTTTCATCGGTTTGGTGGTGAAGGCGATGCCCATAATGACCTGCTGATGAACAGGGCAGGGAAGGTGTTTACTGTAAGTATCACAGGTCTGGAAATCAGTACTGATAAAGCCAGAATGGTTTATCATGACCTGCGCGACGATAAAAAATATGCGCGAGAACTCGCATTTTCACCTGCTCAACCTGGTAGTATTGTTTAATCGATTACTGCATCGGCCCTTCTTCATACGCCTGTTTAATTGGGAATACTGGCCGTTCTGGGCGGTGTATATCTGGACAGCACCGGCATGGTTATATTTCTGCCTGCGGGCAAGGTCTTTTTTCTTTTTCAGTGCTTCTAATCCTTCAATCAAAAACGGTGGATTGATCGGTGAGTCCAAGAAAGACATCCACGATATTCTCCCGAAGGACCTCATACCCGCTACCATACATTTTCCATTAAATACCAATGCAGATATTGTATTGCGCGGTGTTGCGGAAGCCGGATTGCAGTTTCCGATGATTGGCAAACCCGATATTGGTGGAAAGGGGAGAGGGGTGAAGATTCTACGTTCGCCAGAAGAACTAATTGCCTATGCTGAAAAAGCAACGCTAGATTTTCATATCCAGCAGTATGTTGATTTTACGGAAGAGATTGGCGTGTTTTATTATCGATATCCTAATCAAAAAAAAGGTATGATTACGGGGATCGTCGGGAAGAAGTTTCTAACGGTTAAGGGAAATGGAAGAGACAGTTTGCACCAGTTGCTGAAAGCTGACCGGCGCGGCGTGATGTACCTTCCAAGCCTGGAAAATATGCATGGGAAGAAATTAGAGGAGGTATTGCCAGCGGGTGTTGAGAAGATCGTTTCGCCTTTTGGAAACCATGCCAGGGGTTCGATGTTTCTCGATTATTCAGACAGGATTGATCCTTCATTAACAGAAGTTGTGGATGCGTTCAGTAAGCGGATTCCTGACTTTTACTTCGGACGGTTTGATATCCGTTTCAAATCCTGGGATGACTTGCGGGCGGGAAAAAACTTTGTCATCATTGAGCTCAATGGAGCGGGTGCTGAACCAACCCATATTTATGATCCTCGCCATTCATTATTCTTCGCGGTAAAAGAGATCATCAGGCATTGGGCCATCATGTGCAGGATCGCGAGGATGAATCATTCACTCGGTTTTGCATATCCTTCGTTCAGGGAAGGCGTGGAGATATTTACCAAGGACAATACTGACGCGGCGAAGCTGGCAGCCATGTCTGACTAAGTTGCGTTAATTTCAAATCATGTTCAGATTATTTGTGACCGGTCTTTTCATCAGTTTCCTGGGTGCGCTGCCCATGGGAACCCTGAACATGTCTGCCATGCAAATAGCGATAACGGATGGATATTATCCGGCCGTTCTGTTTGCCCTTGGCGCACTAATGGTTGAAATGATCTACGTGCGGATGACCCTTGTGGCAATGGGCTGGTTCCGGGCACATAAAAAACTATTGTTGGTGATGGAATGGCTAACCCTGGTGATTATCCTCGTGCTGGCGGCCTCCAGTTTTTATACAGCCATGCATCCTACACTTAAAGCAAATCCAATCCTTTCCAACTCCATCCATCGGTTTTGGCTGGGAGCGGGTCTTAGTGCCATCAATCCACTGCAGATCCCTTTTTGGTTTGGATGGAGTACCGTACTTACTGGCAAAGGCATATTAGTGAGAAACGGATATAACTACGTGTACTATATTCTTGGCATTGGTATTGGCACCTTCATCGGCTTCACCGTGTTCATCTTTGGTGGTAAGCTTCTCGTTGATCGCCTTGATGCTCAACAGAATCTTATTCAATGGATCCTGGGAGGAATTTTCCTGATCACAGGGATTATCCAGGCCGTGCGTATGCTTCGCCAGAAAGACGGAATCTCCAGCAT
>REAQ01000011.1 GCA_004294195.1 Sphingobacteriales bacterium
TGTGACGAAGGCAATTTGGCTTTATCGTCAACATATAAAGACACCAGTACATATTCTTCCATTAGGGCCTTCACTTTTGGATCAGGCCAAACGTTCTCTTCCATCTTCCTGCAGTTCACACAAGCCCAGCCCGTAAAATCAATCAGGATAGGTTTCCCTTCAGCCCTTGCTACCCTCAATGCTTCCTCATAGTCTTTCAAGGGTTCTTCGCAGTTCACCGGATGGCTATACAAACTATAACAGTGCGGTGGCGGGAATCCACTCACCAGGCTCAGGTTTGCATATCGCGAATTAGTCACACCGGGCATCAGGTAAACTGTAAATGCCAGCACGAAAATGCCAAATGCCTTCCGCCAAATGCCAATCTTCTGCCCTTTGCTATCATGTGGGAAACGCAGCCAGCCCATGAGATATGCAAACAGTCCAAGACCAATCAGGATCCACAATGCAAAGAACAATTCCCTGGGCATCACACCCCAATGTGCCACGAGGTCAGCATTGGACAAGAATTTAAGTGCAAGTGCAAGTTCAATGAATCCGAGGACCACTTTCACTGTATTCAACCAACCACCACTTTTCGGCAATTGCTGCAACCATTGCGGGAACAAGGCAAAAAGTGCAAACGGCAAACCCAGAGACAAACCAAATCCCGCAAGCCCTGCGGTCAATGGCCATGCACCTTCCGATGCCGTACCTACCAATAATGTTCCGAGGATAGGACCTGTACAGGAAAAAGAAACGATGGCCAGCGTAAGGGCCATGAAAAATATACCAAGCAGGTTAGAACCCTGTCTCGCATTTGCTTTATTGGCAAATCCACTGGGAAGGGTGATCTCGTAATAACCAAAGAACGAAATGGCGAATACGATGAAGATGATGAAGAACACCAGGTTCAACCAGATATTGGTAGAGATATCGTTATAGATCGTAGGCGATACTTTTCCAATGAGGTGAAAAGGAATGCTGAAGGATACATAGATCAGGAAGATGAAAAACCCATACAAGATGGCATTGGCGGTACTCTTTTGTTCTCCAGCTTTTTTCGTGAAAAAAGAAACCGTTAATGGCACCATTGGAAAAACACAGGGCGTAAGCAGTGCAACAAGACCACCAAGGAAACCAAGGAAAAAGATACTCCAGAGACTCTTCGAGTTGTCTTTGCCCGTGCCACCACCTGCTTGCGCTCCGCAATCCTGAACTGGTTTGTTGATATCAAGTCCCGGAACAACGATCCTGTTATTTACTTGCACACCTCCTTCAAGCGCTACCTCAAAGGCATATGATTCCAGAGGATAAAACTCATCACCCTTACCATAAGTGTATTGTAGTGTGCCGAGTAATTTGGCAGGTACCTCACCCGGAATTTTTATCAGCACAGTCCACACCGATTCATTGCTGTGGATCTGTAAAGACTTGTTGTCAAATAAAGCGCTTTGGATCACCGTTGTGGGCCCGATTGCGCGCAAAGCATCTGTGATGACAATGGAAGAGTCCTGAAAAATAAGTGCCGATGTGTTTACACCGCCAAGGTCCTGTGCAGGCGCATACAACTGCCATGCATTTTTTATTGGTGTAGAAAAGCTGAGGAGATATTCACCCGGCGCCTTGCGTTCACTAACCACCTTCCATTGAAAGGCAGTACTATCTTGGGCATTTACAGAAATACCTAGAAGGATGGAGATCAGAACAAAGAAAATCGTGGACGTATTCGAGAATCGTTGAAAACGATGACCCATGATCAAACAGTTAGTATTATTCTTCCACCTTCAAACTTCCACCTTCCACCTTTCCTCAACTATCCTCCTATTGCAACTTTAAAATCAATCTCAGAAGGAGGAAGACAAAGAGACTCGTTACAAACCATAAACTCGATCTTACCGGAAAGGTTGGTTTTTACTTTTCCTTTCAGCTTCACCGTTTGCACAAATTCAACCTTCTTCTCATAGTAATTGACATTCCCGTCCCAGGCTGATTCAAATTTCTTGACCATCTTACCTACTTCTTTGGCTTTACCATCGATGGTAACCAGAGGGTTGGCGGCATACTTCAAGGTTGTGGGTACCGGACCTTCAATGCCGGCATTCTGCGCGTACATATGATAGTCCCCGTTGATAACGGCAGTGATCCGAACCTCATAGGTATTCTCGGCGATCTTTTTAGATGTATAGGTCCAGTTAACCTGCTTCGCAGAACCGGATTGTGCAAAAGAAACGCCGGTACCTGCAAGGGCCAACACAAAAAGGAATAGATATTTCATATAGAAGCGAATGTTTTATTATGACGTACAAAGTTGGGAAATCATTGTACGATTAAAGCCAATGAAATACTAAAATGCAGGCTCGGGCTCAGGAACGATCTGGAAAAGCTGGGCAAACACCTTTAGTCCATCTGTATTACCGAGTATTGCCGATGTAGCCCGTTCAGGGTGAGGCATCATCCCAAAGACATTTCCGGCCGCATTGCGGATACCCGCGATGTTGTTGGTGGATCCGTTGGGGTTGGCTTCAGCCGTCTCCTTACCCGTTGCATCGCAATACCGGTATATCACCTGTCCATTGGCTTCCAGTGCATCCAGGGTAGATTGGTCAGCATAGTACCTTCCTTCACCATGGGCAACCGGGATTTTCAACGGCATGCCATCGGTCCCCTTCATAAATATGTTTTTGCACACAAACTGCTGGTGTGCATTGCGCAACAATGCACCGGGTAACAGTCCGGACTCGCAAAGGATTTGAAATCCGTTGCAGATGCCGAGCACCTTTCCGCCTTTGTTGGCGAAATCGATCACGCTCTGCATCATTGGGCTAAACTTGGCGATGGCGCCGCAGCGGAGATAGTCCCCGAAGGAAAATCCACCAGGAAGTACAATGCAATCTTCTGTACTGAACATCGACAAATCCCTGTCTTTATGCCAGAGCTGGATCACTTCCAGGTTCAGGTCATTCCGAATGCTGTCCATAATGTCCCTGTCGCAATTGGAACCGGGGAAAACAACTACGCCGAATTTCATGCTGCAAATATATGAAAAGGCATTGGGCAATTGGCATTGGGCATTGGGAGGGTTTGGGAATTGGTTATTGGGTCAATACGTAGTAGTTCAGCGCGAGGATAAACGCCGCGGTACCCCAATGCAGGATGGCCGGTAGCCATTTTTTCTGGGGAGCGAAGTACACATTGGCGTGGAAAGCCGCGAATGGAACGGCGCAGAGGATCCAATATTCGAAATCCTTGCTGCCATTGATAAAGGGCACCAATAATGCGATGAGGAGGTAAACCAGGATCAAACTCCAATTTTTCCTCACCTGGATCAACATCCTCAGGATTTGGTTTTGGATATATATCCCGGAAAACAGGAAGGGAACCATCAGCAAAAGAAGCGCGATCCAGGCCCAGATGCTTTGCTGAAACTGGGGGTAGCTGATGGCAATATTGGGGATGTATTTATGGATATCAAGCGAACCGCTTAGATAAAGCCATGCAAAAAGAAAATAATACGGAACGGTGGCCCCGAGGATGCAGAGCAACAACTCCGGCAAACTAAAAGGCCTCATGATCAGGATAGCAGCAATAGCCATCAACACAAAGGCCAAAGAAGGAAAATAAAAAAATGAACCCAGGCCAATGATGATTCCCGCATTGAACACCAGTTGTTTCGCTTTGGGGCTCTTATACAGCGCCGTAAGATGGTTCCAGGCTACAATGATAAAAGTATTCACGATAAGGGTGGAAGAAAGGGTCCACCACTCCGGGAACAGCGCTGTTACCATCACATAAGCCAAGGCGGGTAGAAAATTGGGTTTGGTGAGCAACCGGTGTCTGAAAAAAACCGAATTGATCATCAATGCCTGTGCATACACCAGGAGGTATGCGAAGATGGCGTAGATAAAGCCGGAACTGCCGCCGATAGCCTTCAAGCCCCGGATCACACTGTGGTATAAAACGCCGTCTGACGGATTGGCTACCGGGACCACCGGATCAAGCAATGCAGCAAACCGCAGTACCATTCCGTAAAAGAACAATACTACAATGCTGAGGGGATTGGTGGTTCTGAATATGCCAGGCACAGTATGGTTAAAAATCTACTTTAGCGAAACAAATGAAGTTTTTGTACATGGCCGGTAACACTACCGTATTGGCTCCGATCTGCTTTCCAAACCTTGGCATGAACTCATAATTCCTGTCCATACTTTTCATGGTTGGATCCCGCTTCATCACCCCTTCCGCATTTACCGTCACAGAATTCAACAACAACTCCCTGCGTTCCAGGGTGTTAAACAGAAACCTCACTTCCCTGCCGGTATAAAAAATATTGTAGCTCAGGAAGATGTCTGAATTGTCGTCAAACTGTGTCTTTCTAACGAAATTAGACCACTCCAATTGTGCATCCTTGTTGAAACTCATAATGATCACGTTCTCGGCATAATGCCTCGTCATAGACGTTCCCCATCGGTTCCAGGGATCCATCCATCGGTAATAATTCAGGCTGCTATAGGGCGAATAGTACCCCCAGGTATTGGGACTGAAATAGTTAAAACCATACAGATAATCCCACCGGTTCCAGCCGGTCTGCCGGGATGAGGTATAGTATAACTCAGCCAGTACCGCAAACCCGCCGTCCCGTTTGGGAATGACGTGCTTGATGAAATAGTCGTTGAACGCCTGTTTAATGGGCGCATTTTCAGACCTCGCGTCCAGACGCATGGTATCATTAAAAACAACTGAGCCTACGGATGAAATCTTCCCCTCTTTTTTATCGAAGACAAGGTTCACGATCCCATCGATATTACCCCTCTTTTGTTGGTAGAAAAAGGAATTGAAAATGAACTTTTTATTGACGTTGTCTGCCTTGATCTTCACTTCATCCAATGTCTTGTCATTCAAAGGCAGGTTCCGTGTCATAAAAGTATCCTGCCCCGCACGTTTCACATACACATCTAACCGATTGATGTACTCCCGGCTCCCTGATCGGCCCATTTTACCAAATACAAAATCCCCGTCATTGTCGATCACAAACTCGGTGAATACCGATTCCCTGTCGCGGTCAGGTGATGGCATCGACAATTCATTTTTCTCCACCAGGCGCAGGTCTGCGTCTTTGCCGTTAAACCTCAGCAGTGTGAAGTTTAACCGCTTCTCATCCTTCCGGTTGATCTTGAATACCATGACCTGTTGTTCATCATCACTCCAAACCGTAGAATAGATCTTGTTATCCCCGAAGCCGCCTACTTGTGATGTATCGAGGTCAACCGGGCCTTTGATTACCTTTCCATTCCCATCCATATGAACTGCCGTGCAATACACCGCATTTCTTTTCTGGTGCTGGTAGATCATCCAGTAAGAATTGGGATAAACGATGAAATCAGAGTTAATGATCTTATCCGGCAGAAAATCAAGCCTCACTTTGTTGATGAGCTTCATCTCGTTATCATAGATCGATACGTCATTCCGGTTCCGCATGTTCTTGTAAACACTGATATTGCTACCCACCCGGCCCAGGATCTCGAAATTGGTCTGGCGATAGTCGTCTTTCTCGATATCAGAATAAAAGATCCGCTGACCCTGGGATTGCAGGGTAAAAGCAAGAAGGGAAACCAGGATGACAAGCTGTTTACGTAGGATCATGTGCGTTTCCATTAGGCGTTAAAAGTACTATATGTGTGCCAATTTCAGGCTTTTTAGCCACCCGGAACAACATCGTTAACGCAATTTTCGGGAAAACAGGTGTTTTTAAATTTTGGAACATTATTTCCCATTAGTTATACATTTGGGTTCTAATTTTACAGTTCAACTGTATCTAACATCATCAATCGGTGGGTAAAAATCTAAACAAGGTTACGGCAGCAGGTCTGCTGATAGCCTTGGGCATCATCTACGGGGACATTGGTACCTCTCCTCTCTACGTGTTTAACGAGATCATTGCAGACAGAGTGATAACGGAGGACCTGATTATAGGTAGCCTTTCCTGCATCATCTGGACCATTACATTACAAACAACCGTCAAATACGTCATTCTAATCCTCCGGGCCGACAACCGGGGAGAAGGGGGTATTTTCTCCTTGTATGCCCTGGTAAGACGAAGAAAAAAATGGCTTGTTTTTCCCGCGATGTTAGGCGGTTCATCGCTTTTGGCGGATGGCATGATCACCCCGCCCATTTCCATTACTTCTGCGGTAGAAGGGTTGAAAAACATACCCTCGTTGCATTCCATTGATACCCAGGCTATCGTTTACATCGTTATTGGTATTCTGGTTCTGTTTTTTTTCATGCAGCAATTTGGAACAGCATCTATCGGAAAGCTTTTTGGTCCGGTAATGTTTGTGTGGTTTGGAATGTTAGCAGTATTGGGCTTGATTCATATTAGTGATGATCTTTCTGTTTTTAAAGCGTTTAACCCGGAATATGCGATCCGGCTGATTTCAAAGTCGCCGGACGCCTTGTGGTTATTGGGCGCTATCTTTCTTTGTACCACGGGAGCGGAAGCCCTTTACAGTGACTTGGGCCATTGTGGCCGTGGAAACATCCGGATGACCTGGGGATTTGTAAAGATTTCGTTGTTGTTGAATTACCTCGGACAGGGTGCTTTTCTACTGGCTAACAGACTCAATATGCACGTTACACCAGAGCTAAGAGAGCAATTGAATATCAATGCTTTTTTTGATCTGATGCCTAACTGGTTTGTGATCATTGGAGTGATCGTGGCAACATCTGCAGCCATTATTGCAAGTCAGGCTATGGTTTCTGGCTCATTTACGCTGATCTCAGAAGCCATGAGGTTGAATCTTTGGCCAAGACTGAAAATTGTTTACCCTTCAGAGGAAAAAGGCCAGCTATTTATACCTGCAATCAATACCATGCTGCTGGCGGGTTGTGTAGGTGTGGTCTTGTATTTCCGAGAATCCGCAAAAATGAGTGCTGCTTACGGGCTGGCCATCATTTTGACCATGATTGCCACGAGTATTCTATTTGCGAATTATTTGGTTTTACATCGCGTAAAATCTGGATTTATCTGGCTTTTCCTGGTGTGCTACCTTGCCATTGAACTTACATTCCTCACCGCCCTCATGCAGAAATTTACGCATGGTGGTTATATCACCATCATCATCGCGTTTGTTTTTTACCTGATCATGTACGTATGGTATAAATCAAGGAAGATCAAAAACCGCTATGTGGAATTTGTACGGCTGGATCACTACCTCCCGATGCTGCAGGAGCTCAGCAACGATGCCACGATCAATAAATACGCTACCCACCTTATCTACCTGACCAGCGCCAACAATCCGAAAGAGATTGAACACAAGATCATACACTCCATCCTGAACAGAAAGCCTAAACGCGCAGATATTTATTGGTTTGTACACGTGGATACCCTGGACGATCCTTATACCTGTGAGTATGAAGTGCAGACCATCATTCCCAACGAGGTGATCCGTATTGAATTCAAACTCGGATTCCGTGTGGAACCGCGCATCAATTTACTCTTCCGCAAAGTAGTGGAAGAAATGGTGGCCAACCGCGAAGTGAATATTGTCAGCCGATATGAAAGCCTGCAGCGAAACAATATTGTCGGGGATTTTGAATTCATCGTCATGGAAAAATTCCTGAGCCAGGATAATGAACTGCCTTTCTTTGAAAGACTGGTCATGAAGATCTATTTCTGGCTGAAAGAGATCTCGCTTTCAGAAGAAAGAGGCTTTGGTCTTGACCCGAGCTATGTGAAAGTGGAGAAGTTCCCGCTGATTGTTGCACCCGTGACGAATGTTCGGTTGAAACGTATCGGGGAATAATAGGGTGAGTGTTTAGGGGGAGTGTTTAGCTTAGGGCTTAGACTTAGTCCTTAGCTAAACCCTCCCCCTAAACACTCACCCTAAACACTCCCCCTACTTCAAAAGACTATCCAGCTTTTTATTAAAAAGATTGAATTTACGGAGATCATTATGACTGCCGCCATCAATGGTGATGAACTCATCGCCGCTTTTGAGGTAGGGCTTTAAACGGCTTGCATTGCTGTATGGGATCACGCCGTCAGCAGTACCATGCAGGATGCTCACCGTATCTTTCACTTCGGCCAGATACTGCCAGGAAGGAATCTTCACCTTGATCATCTGCTCCATCGGATAGATTGGAAGATAATAGGCCGCCACAGAGCTCAGGCTGTAGTAAGGGGTCTCCAAAATGACTCGCTTACAACGCTCCCTCGAAGCCAGGTAAGTGGCCAGGCCGGTACCCATCGATTTACCATAAATAATGATGCTGTCTGCGGGATACTTGCTTCCTGCAAGTTTGTACAGCTGTTCCGCATATTCATACAGGGAAGCTTCTGTGAGTTCCCCGGTACTCTTTCCATATCCAGGATAGTCCAGCATCCATACTTCATAGCCCTGATCGGTAAACATCGGCGCAAACTGCGCATACCATCCGATGTTCTTGCGATTGCCATGCAGATAAAGAACCACGCCACGAATGGGTTTTTGCGTTTCAAACTGAATGATGTTCAGATTGGCATCCGCGCGGAATGGAAGATTCACTTCCCGATAGGGTATCGAAAATGAATATCGATGGTCTTTGCGCACAGGCACCGCCCGAAAAAAGAGATATCCCTGGGCGTAAAACATACCGATCCCCAGCAGTGCATAGATCAGGATGGCCCAGGTAAGAAATTTGCGCATCTGCAAAAATAGGCATTAAGGCACTGAGGCATAGGGGCATTGGGGAAAATACCTACCTTAATGCCTTTATGCCCCAATGCCTCCTCATACTGGCGATCAACTGGTACCTCATCGGCGGTATTTACATTGTATTGATGATCATCGCCTATTTTATCCAGGATCGCTTCATCTTTAAACCCGAAAAACTTTCCCAGGATTTTCAATACATCTATGATGTACCGTTCAGGGAATTGTTTTTCGATGTGGAGCCCGGCGTGCGGATCAATGGTCTGCATTTTCATCGGGAAGATCCCCACGGCGTAGTGTTGTATTTCCACGGCAATTCCAGAAGCATCAAAGGCTGGGCGAAATACGCCAAGGATTTTTATCGATACAACTATGATGTGATATTGGTGGATTATCGCGGATTCGGAAAAAGCACGGGCAAACGCAGTGAATACGCCATGCTCGGGGATATGCAATTTGTATACGACACCTTGAAAAAAGACTTTTCGGAATCATCCATCATTGTATACGGCAGAAGCCTCGGCAGTGGTTTTGCTGCAA
>REAQ01000104.1 GCA_004294195.1 Sphingobacteriales bacterium
GGGCTATCCGCATCAGGTGGGCCAAACATCATTAAACTAGGCCACCACCAACGATTAATGGCATCCTGGCACATTGCTTTTTGGCCATCACTACCGTGGCTTAGCGCGAGCAAGGCATCAAATCCCTGACGCTGACCGGTAGTTCCGGACTGTTTGAGAACGGGATGGGGGATTCCTATCCCAAGCGAGGGGATTATGAATTCATCAAAAAGAAGACAGAAGTTACGTTTTACGACCCCAAGGTGGCATCCAAGGAATTGGTTGACGAAGTATATGATATTGTGAACAACAGGATCAAGGCCATCAAGATCATTGCACTGGCAAAAAGTGCTATCCGCAATAACCTTGGCGAAGAATTGAACCAGATCAAGATTCCTACTTTGCTCATCTGGGGCAATAATGATATCATCACACCGCCATTCGTGGCAAGGGAGTTCAATAAACTCATACCCAACAGCGAACTGCATTTCATAGACCTGTGTGGCCATGCCCCCATGATGGAGGTCCCTGATGCATTCAATCGCATTCTGCTTTCATTTTTGCAGAAGCTTAGCGAACCTGCTGCCAGCGTTACTGTTAAGTAAATGGTACAATTTTCAAGTATGCAGCACTTAGGTGCTAATAAACGTCTATAACCAAACGTTATCTTATATATGTTCTGTGATCAGATCATGACATATGATATTCAGCCCGTTAGCGTGCACGACAAAGTCTCTGTTGCTTTGGCCGCTATGGAAGCCCTGCACCTTCGGCAATTGCCCGTGGTGGAGGGAGACAAGTATCTGGGCATGATTGAAGAGGATGATCTGATGGACGAAAATCCCGATACCACGCTCCTGGAACTGGCGGACACCTTCATTGGTACTGCGGTAAGGGGAAATGACTATTTCCTTGTGGCCGTAAAAGCCTGTTACCTCTATGAACTGGATATCGTTCCCGTGAGCAATGAGCGACAGGAGTTTGAAGGGGTTATTCCCAAAGACGCCTTGTTCAGACAGCTGGCCAAGATAACCGGATCAGACGAATATGGATCCCTGGTGGTCCTGGAAATGGAACGCAAAGACTATGCCCCCGGCCTGTTCAACCGGCTGGTGGAATCCAATGACGCCCTGATCACCCAGATGAATTCCTGGGCCGATCCTTCCAATAACCTGATGAGTGTTGTCATCAGGATCAATAAAGAAGAGATTTCTGACGTGGTAGCCTCTTTCCAACGCCACGGATTCACCATCAGATATTATTTAGGTGAAGAACTTTTCCGTAACGAGCTGCAAAGCAATCTGGATCACCTGATGAATTATTTAAATATGTGAAATAGCTTCAGGCTTAGGTTCATAACGCTATTTTTGCAGGTAGACCATGTTGACCCGGGGAAAAAATATTGTTTTAATGCTGACCATGTGCATGGCTTGCCTTATAGGTTCAGCACAGGATAAGCCCGATGAAGAAGTTGAGGATTCTTCACAAGTCAATCATAAGGTCCTACAAAATACAAGGGTGGTTATCCGGGAAGTCTTTGTCACTGGAAACAAGAAGACCAAAATACATATTGTAAAGCGGGAAGTAAGTGTGGTTGAAGGTAAGTCGTACCCCATGTCCGAAATCCTGAAGTCTCTCTCGATCAGCCGGCAGAACCTCATGAACACAACCCTTTTTGTGGATGTTTCTGTAGACTTCAGCAACTGGTATAATGATTCCATTGACATTTTAGTGGATGTAAAGGAACGATGGTATTGGTTTCCGATCCCCATATTTAAGCCTGTGGACAGGAACTGGAACGTCTGGATCAACCAGTATGATGTGAGCTTTGACCGAGTGAATTATGGTATTAAGTTCATGGGAAGGAACATCAGTGGCCGGAACGACAACCTGAACATTTTTGTGCAAAGCGGCTATACGCAACAGTTTGCCTTTACTTACCAGAACCCTTTTGTGGGAAACAGCCTGAAGCATGGTTTTTCCGTGAATGCGTCGTTGGAACGCAACCGGGAGATCAACTACATCACAGAGAACAACGAACAGGTATTTTATAAATCAGATCAGAATTTTGTCAAGGAAAAAATGATGTTGGGAGCAGGGTATAGTTATCGGAAAGGCTCCATCGCAAGGCATAATGTACAGGTTAATCTCGTCAGGGAAAGAATAATGGATTCAGTGTTGTACCT
>REAQ01000105.1 GCA_004294195.1 Sphingobacteriales bacterium
GCACTTCAAGGCAATTTTCCTTTTTACGGCGCCATCGAAACCGTTCCGCAAACAGCGTCAAGGCAGTTCCAGCAAAAAAGTACCGCACTGGTTGACCGTTCGCTGATGTTACAATTCAATGTAAAGGTTGGCGACTCCGTAAGGCTGGGTAATACTGCCTACATCATTGAAGGCGAAGTGACAGGTGTACCCGGACAAACCGGTCTCACCGCATCCGTTGCCCCCGTTGTGTTTATTCCCCTGGAAACCCTTCCTGCCACCGGGCTTGAACAAAAGGGAAGCAGGATCAGTACCAATTATTTCTTTAAAACACCTTCCACCCTCAGTGTAAATACAATGATGGAATCGATGGGGTCCCGGCTTCGGCAGTCTGGCCTCAATTATGATACCATCGCCTCCAAAAAAGAAGAGACGGCCCGAAGTTTTCAGGACCTTGCCCGGTTCTTATCCTTGATCGGATTCATTGCGTTGCTACTCGGTTGCATTGGTGTAGCCAGTGCCATTCATATTTACATTCGCGAAAAGATCAATAGCATTGCATTGTTGCGTTGCCTTGGCACCACTTCAAGACAAGCCTTCATCATCTATCTCATACAGATCATCGTCATCGGATTCATCGGTTCCATCCTGGGTGTATTGTTGGGCACAGCCATTCAGCAACTATTGCCTATTGTGGTTCAGGATCTGTTGCCGGTTAAAATACATCCAGTATTGAGCTGGCGTGCGATGAGCCAGGGACTAGTACTCGGTGTCATCATCTCCGTACTTTTTGCACTGGCGCCACTGATGTCTATCCGCAAAGTTTCGCCCCTGCAAACCATCCGGATGAGCGTGCAACCCACCAACAGATGGGATCCAGTGAATATATTGATCTACCTGATCATCGCCATGTTCATTCTTGTATTTACGAGATTTCAACTTCGTTCATGGGCACAGGCTGCGGTGTTTACCATTGGCGTAGCACTGGCCTTTGGCATGCTTACGCTGATGGCAAAGGGACTCATGTGGAGCATCAGACAATTCTTTCCAACTTCCTGGAGCTATATGTGGCGACAGGGTTTGTCGAATTTATATCGGCCAAACAACCAGACAACGCTTCTTATTGTATCCATTGGTTTGGGTACGGCACTGATCTGTACTTTGTTGTTTATAGAATCGATTCTTTTAAAACGAGTGACCCTTTCATCATCAGGTTCGCAGCCCAATATGGTGCTGTTTGACATCCAGACCGCACAGAAGGATTCAGTGAAACAACTCACACTGGCGCAAGGACTGCCCGTTATTTCTATGGTGCCCATCGTGAATATGCGCCTGGAAAAAATCAACAACATAAACATTGAAACCGTCCGAAAAGACAGCACTATTCCCATCCAACCCTGGGTCTTTAATCGCGAGTATCGGGTTACTTTCCGGGACTCGCTGATCAACTCAGAAAAGATCACCAAAGGAAAATGGCATAGCCAGGTGGAGAACGGAACGATCTATGTTTCAATGGACGAGAATTTTGCCACGCGAAACAAGATCAACATCGGCGATACCGTCACCTTCAATGTGCAGGGCAGTCTGATCAAAACCATTGTAGGCAGTTACCGCAAAGTGGACTGGAACCGCGTGCAAACCAATTTCCTGATCGTGTTCCCGGCTGGGGTTTTGGAGAAAGCACCGCAGTTCCATGTGTTGATGACCCACGTGCCGGATGTGGCCACTTCCGCAAAGTTCCAGCAACAGCTGGTGAGAACCTATCCCAATATTTCAGTGATCGATCTCAACCTGGTATTGTCTATCCTCGATGACATCCTCGGAAAGATCGGGTTTGTGATTCGTTTTATGGCTGGGTTCTGTATCATCACCGGATTGATTGTGCTGATTGCATCAGTGCTGATCAGCAAATACCAGCGCATCCAGGAAAGTGTATTGTTGCGCACCCTTGGTGCAAGCAGAAGACAGATCTATATCATCAATGCCATCGAATATTTTTTGATTGGGGCGATGGCTGCGTTTACAGGTATTCTGCTGGCCTGGATTGCGGGCGCTTTATTGGCCAGCCTGATATTTGAAACATCATTCACACCCAACTGGCTGCCCATTCTCTATGTATTTGTTGCGATCTGCGGATTGACGGTTTTGATCGGACTCATCAATATCCGGCAGAT
>REAQ01000106.1 GCA_004294195.1 Sphingobacteriales bacterium
AAGCAAGTTCACGAAAGATAAAAAGGCAGCGAATGAAATTATGGGAACATCCGATTCCCAATCAAAACCCGAAACGGCCGCCTTGGTACTGGTAGCCAATGCCATGCTTAACCTGGATGAATGGGTTAATAAAAATTAGATGTGGATTTTATGACACAGAAAGATATTCATAATCAAGAACTAGTACGAGAAGCCGAACACAAAGCGTTGCATCATTACACACGGAGGCATTTTCTTAAAGAAAGTGCAATGGGCTTAGGTGCGCTTGCGCTGGGTTCATTATTTGGTTGCGAAAGCAAGCCACAGGCTCTTTCAACCTTCTTTGATACAACAAATCCGCTGGCGCCCAAGCCACCGATGTTCCCCGGCAAAGCCCGATCGGTAATCTATATTCACATGGCCGGGGCGCCATCACAGCTGGAGCTTTTTAGTTATAAACCTGAACTTGCCAAACTCGATGGTCAGGATTGTCCACCTTCGTTGTTGGAAGGAAAAAAGTTCGCGTTTATCCGAGGTGTTCCTAAAATGCTGGGACCGCAGGCTAAATTCATGCAGCATGGAAAGAGTGGTTTGTGGCTTTCCGAAAATCTTCCACACTTGTCAACCGTGGTGGATGAGATGGCAATATTAAATGCGGTGACTACCGATCAATTTAATCATGCACCGGCACAATTATTAATGCATACAGGTACTGCGCGGTTAGGTAGGCCAAGTCTCGGTTCATGGGTAACATATGGGTTGGGTTCAGAAAATAAAAACCTTCCGGGATTTGTCGTGCTTACATCTGGAGGTAGTAATCCGGATGCCGGAAAAAGTGTTTGGGGCAGTGGATTTTTACCCAGTGTATACCAGGGTGTGCAATGCCGGAGTGAAGGTGACCCGGTACTGTTTATCAAAGACCCGCCCGGCATGGATCGGGATTTGCGCAAGGCTTCCATTGATGCAATCAAACAAGGAACAATACGAAGAGTACAAAGATCCGGAAACACTTTCGCGGATTGCACAATATGAGATGGCTTACAAAATGCAAATCTCCGTACCGGAGGTGATGAACATCAATGACGAGCCAGCCTACATTCATGAGATGTATGGAACAAAACCAGGCGAAGCCAATTTTGCAAACAATGTGCTACTAGCAAGAAAGCTGGTTGAAAAAGGGGTGCGCTTCATTCAGTTGTTTGATTGGGGGTGGGATGCGCACGGTGATTCAGCCGGCAATGCGGTTGATATCGGGTTGATCAATAAATGTCGTAAAGTAGATAAACCCATAACCGCCCTGATCCTTGACTTAAAACAAAGAGGCTTATTGGATGAGACCTTAGTAATCTGGGGCTCTGAGTTTGGAAGAACCCCCATGCAGGAAAATCGCGAAGGAAAGAAAATGCCCTTCAAGGGAAGGGATCATCATGCCGAAGCGTTCAGCATCTGGATGGCGGGTGGCGGAATTAAAGGCGGCACCGCCTATGGCGAAACTGATGAAATCGGGTATAGTACTGTAAGTGGAAAAGTAGACGCCTTCGATATTCAGGCAACGATCTTAAACCAATTGGGTTTTGATCATGAAAAGTTTACGTTTGAATCGCAGGGCCGCCCTTTCCGGTTGACCGATGTAAGTGGAAAAGTAATTCACCAAATTATTTCGTAATGAAACTAAATAGAAGACAATTCATTACCGCCTCTGCAGCAACTGGCACTAGCCTGGTATTAAAATCCATGGAGTCATTTGCAAAGCCAATTATAACAACCAATCAATCGGGCTACTCATTAATGATCTTTGCTACCAACTGGGGTTTCTCCGGTTCGTGGGATGAATTCGCAGCTAAAATAAAACAGGCCGATTACGATGGCATGGAAATATGGTGGCCCGATGATGAAAAAGATCGGAATGAACTCTTTGCTGCCCTTGACAAGCACAAACTGAAAATTGGATTTCTGGTTGGCGGAGGTGACAAAGATTTTCAAAAACACCTTGCGCAATTTCAGCAGAGTTTATCAGCAGCAGCCAAAGTAAAACCGGTTTATATTAATTGCCATTCGGGCAAAGATTTTTTCTCTTTCGATCAGAGCAAACATTTTATGGACTTCACCGAAAAGGTGAATAAGGAGACAGGTGTTCCTATCTATCACGAAAGTCATCGGGGTCGGATTTTATTTGCTGCCAATATTACGCGGCAGTTCATAGAAAAGGTACCGGGCCTTCGTCTAACTCTTGACATCTCCCATTGGTGCAACGTGCATGAATCTTACTTAAGTGATCAGGAAGAAACGGTTGCGTTGGCACTTAATCGTACGGATCATATTCATGCACGCATCGGTCATCCTGAAGGTCCGCAGGTAAATGACCCGCGCGCACCTGAATGGAAGCTGGCCGTGGAAACTCATTTTAACTGGTGGGATAAAGTTGTGGAACGGAAAAAGAAGGAAGGCAACCTGATGACTTTTTTAACCGAATTTGGCCCGCCAGATTATATGCCTACGTTGCCTTACACAAGACAGGCAGTCGCCAATCAATGGGATATAAATGTGTATATGATGGAGGTGCTACGCAAGCGCTACGCTTAGAATCATGCAGGAATTTATCGGTCGCTTTCATCCACTGCTAGTTCATCTACCCATTGGCATATTACTACTAGCCATACTTTTTGAATGGCTGCCTGCGCGCAAACCGTACAAATCAATACGAAGATCCATTCGTTTTATTCTATGGATTGGTTTTTTAGGTGCTGCCGCATCCGGCATTACTGGATACTTGTTATCACAGTCTGGCGGGTATGACTCAGAAGCCGTGTCATGGCATCAATATGCTGGAATTATCTTGATTGTTCTTTCATTCGTTTATGCTTGGGTCCGGGGACAAAAACAATTTAGACCGATTTTCAAATTACTCTCCATTGTAGCTCTTGGATTGATCACTGTAACCGGACACCTGGGCGGAACTCTTACTCATGGTGAAGGTTATCTGACTTCTGGTTTT
>REAQ01000107.1 GCA_004294195.1 Sphingobacteriales bacterium
GTTTCTCATTGAACTCTACCTGTTTAATCCGCCTCCGTGTTGTTTCATCGATGGTTTTTTGCATACTATCAGTCATCTTATCGGCATAAAAAATCACCAGCCCATCCACATTCCTCGCGGCTCTTCCCGCAGTCTGCGTCAATGATTTTTCATTCCTTAAATAGCCTTCTTTATCTGCATCCAGAATAGCCACGAGCGATACCTCCGGCAGATCAAGTCCTTCCCTCAACAGGTTTACACCCACCAATACATCGATCTCCCCCAGCCTCAGCTGCCGCAGGATTTCCACTCTGTCCAGGGTATCTACCTCGCTGTGGATGTATTTCGATTTGATGTTGATTCGATGCAAATACTTGTCCAGCTCTTCCGCCATTCGCTTGGTCAAGGTGGTCACTAATATACGATCGCCTTTTTTGATCCGCTTGTCGATTTCATCCAACAGGTCATCGATCTGATTCTTACTCGGCCTGATCTCAATGGGTGGATCCAAGAGTCCGGTGGGCCTCACCACTTGCTCCACCACCACGCCTTCGCATTTCGCCAATTCATAATCACCCGGAGTTGCTGAAACATACACCACCTGGTTGAGCATAGTCTCAAATTCACTAAAGTTCAGTGGTCTATTATCTAAGGCCGATGGAAGCCTGAAGCCATAGTCCACCAACACGAGCTTGCGACTTCTGTCGCCGCCATACATCCCACTCACCTGTGGAATGGTCTGATGACTTTCATCGATCACACATAAAAAGTCTTTCGGGAAATAATCCAACAAACAGAACGGCCGGTGCCCCGGCGCCCGCCGATCGAAGAACCTGGAGTAATTCTCCACGCCATTGCAATAGCCTAACTCACGGATCATTTCTATATCGAAGTTCACACGCTCACTCAATCGCTGCGCTTCTATGAATTTTCCGGTTGATTTGAAATACTCCACCTGCGCTTGCAACTCATCCTGCATTTCATACAGGATCTGTTGCATCATGTCTTTGGGTGCGAGATAAAGATTCGCGGGGAAGATGGCCACATTATCCAGCACCTGCTGGCGTTTTGCGGTGATCACATCAATGGATTCGATCTCTTCAATTTCATCCCCGAAAAAAGTGATCCGGTAGCCATAATCCAGATAGGGCAGGTTGATGTCTACCGTATCTCCCTTCACCCGAAATGTTCCTCTGGTAAAATCAGTCTGTGTTCTACTATACAATGCATTCACCAATGAATGCAGAAATCCTTGTCGGCTGATCACCTGTCCCTTGTGGATCCGGATGATCCCTTTTTCAAAATCTGCTGGGTTACCCAAACCATAAATACAACTCACGGAAGCCACAACAATAATATCTCTTCTTCCCGTCAGCAATTGCGAAGTAGCTTGCAAGCGGAGTTTATCGAGTTCTTCATTGATCGACAAATCCTTTTCAATATAGGTATCACTGACGGGCATGTAAGCTTCAGGCTGATAGTAGTCGTAATAGCTGACAAAATACCCAACCGCGTTATCTGGAAAGAATTGCTTGAACTCGCCATACAACTGGGCCACCAGGGTTTTGTTGTGCGTCAGCACCAGTGTAGGTTTCTGCACCTGTTGGATCACGTTGGCCATCGTGAAAGTCTTTCCCGATCCGGTTACACCCAAGAGGGTCTGATACGGCTCGCCATTCTGTATGCCTTCAACCAATTGCTGGATGGCCGTTGGTTGGTCACCGGCAGGTGTATAAGGCGATTGCAAATTGAACTTGCTCATAGATTCATTTCTCCAGGAACAGGACGTACACATGGTCGTCCATGATGATCCCATTTTTGACAACATTCTTTCTTCTCACAGACTCCAGCACAAATCCGTTTTTCTCCAGCGCTCTCATTGATGCCGATGGCTGCTGTGGCTATACCTTTTCCCCAGTAGGGCTCTGCTATCCAATACCCGATCTCAGCATTGTATTTATATACATCTTCTTTTGGTATAAATCCAATGCCACCCACTACTTCACCATGCAGGAGCACCGCGAAATTCGTTGGCGTCTTTGCTGAAATACTGTGTTGGAGAAAACTTTCTGCATCAGTCAAGGTGTAAGGATGCGGAAGAATATCTCTTACATTATTCCAGATATTTTTGTTGTTGATCAGGTTAGCCAATCTTTTGGCATCGCTCCATTCCCAGGGTCTGATCGTAACCATGCAGTGCGATTTAAATCAAAGTTTTCTTTTCACATATTGCGAGTAATCCGGAATCTGACACTCATAGTCGTCCCGCATTAGTGGCGAAGTCAGTAAGAAATCTGCTGTTGCCCTGTCGCAGGCAAAAGGAATATTCCAAACCACGGCCAGTCGCAGTAGCGCTTTAATATCCGGATCATGCGGTTGTGCTTCCATAGGATCCCAGAAGAAAATCAACACATCTACTTTTCCTTCTGCAATCATGGAGCCGATTTGCTGATCGCCACCCAACGGACCACTCATCAGTTTCTGTACTTCTTGTCCCAGGCTTTCTTCCAGCAACTTGCCGGTAGTTCCAGTCGCCAGTAAACTGTGTGCCGATAAATATGTCTTATTGAACACAGCCTAATCGGCGAGGTCTTTCTTTTTGTTGTCGTGCGCAACGAGTGCGATGCGTTTTCTCAACGGAAGTTTTCTGGTCATTGTAGTAGGCATTGTGGCATTATGGCATTGGGCAATAGTAGGCACTGGGCATTGGGCATTGGGCAATAGTGGAACAAAAATAGCTACCAGCTTAATGCCAATAGCTATTTTGTATACTTACTAACCCACTAAACTACGCTTAAATTCACTAATGCATTGCTACACTATTTCGCTGCTTCTGCAGTTTCCTTAATCTTCTCGCGGATTTTGCCTTCGATTTCGTTAGCGAGTTCCGGATTGTCGATCAGCAACTGCCGAACAGCATCCCTGCCCTGACCGAGTTTATCGTTGTTGTAGCTGAACCAGCTGCCGCTCTTACCCACGATACCGAGTTCCACGCCGAGGTCCAGGATCTCTCCGGTTTTGGAGATACCTTGCCCGAAGATGATGTCGAACTCAGCCGCACGAAACGGAGGAGCTACTTTGTTTTTCACCACTTTCACTTTCACGCGGTTACCGACTGCTTCATCGCCGTCTTTGATCTGTGCGATCCTGCGGATATCCAGCCTTACGGAGGCATAGAACTTCAGCGCATTACCACCGGTAGTGGTTTCGGGGTTGCCGAACATCACGCCGATCTTCTCACGAAGCTGGTTGATGAAAATACAGATGGTATTGGTTTTTGAGATGGTGGCCGTCAGTTTACGAAGGGCTTGGGACATCAGACGGGCTTGCAGACCCATTTTGCTGTCACCCATTTCACCTTCCAGTTCCCCCTTAGGCACCAGTGCAGCTACGGAGTCGATCACCACCACATCCAATGCTCCGGAAAGGATCAGTCGATCCGCAATTTCCAAAGCCTGCTCGCCGTAGTCTGGCTGAGATATCAATAGACTATCTACGTCTACGCCAAGTTTCTGTGCATATGCACTGTCAAAAGCATGTTCCGCATCAATGATGGCACAAATCCCGCCTTTTTTCTGCGCCTCCGCAATGACATGTGTAGCCACCGTGGTCTTACCGGAGCTCTCCGGTCCGTAGATCTCGATGACCCTGCCCTTAGGCAAGCCGCCAATACCGAGCGCAATGTCCAACCCAATTGATCCTGTCGAAATGACTTCCTGTACCTGATCTCCCCGCTCATTCATCATCATTACGCTACCCTTGCCAAAATCCTTGTCGATTTTGTCAAGCGTGAGCTTTAGCGCCTTCATTTTTTCGTTCGTTGACATGTCTTGATTTTTAGGTTTCCAATGTATATGTTATGGTGAAGGTAGTAGAAATATTTTATGCACACTAATATTTTTAGCATTTTTTTACCCAAAAAACTTAGTTTTTTTTCACG
>REAQ01000098.1 GCA_004294195.1 Sphingobacteriales bacterium
AGCCCTTTTTTAAATTCTACAGTGATATCGGGCAGGTCAGCTGATTGAGGGTATCTCCATGGCTCGGCACCATTGGCAATGTACCCATCGCTGAGAAGAATAACCGGTGTCATGTGTTGAACAGAGATCCTCGCCGCTTCAAACGCCACATGGAAGCAATCACTGGGCGTTGATGATGCAATCACGGGCATCGGACATTCTCCATTACGTCCGTAATACGCTTGCAGCAGATCGCTCTGCTCTGTTTTAGTAGGCAAACCTGTTGAAGGGCCGCCGCGTTGTACGTTCACGATCACAAGCGGTATCTCCATCATTACGGCCAGACCCATAGCCTCCGTTTTCAAAGCCATACCAGGACCAGAAGTTGTGGTGACCGCAAGGGAACCGCCATAACTGGCACCAATAGCCGAAGAAATGGCCGCAATTTCATCTTCCGCCTGGAAGGTGCGCACCCCAAATGATTTATACTTACTCAGTTCATGAAGAATATCAGAAGCAGGGGTAATTGGATACGATCCGAGGAATAAGGGAAGATTGCTTTTCTGTGAAGCAGCAATCAGTCCGTATGACAATGCCTGGTTACCCATGATGGAGCGATAAGAACCTGACTCCATCTTAGCTTTCTCTACCTTATAGCGGGTTGTAAACGTTTCTGTAGTATCGCCGTAATTGTATCCCGCCTGTAGAGCTCTGATATTGCTATTCAGGATCTCATCCTTCTTGCCGAATTTATCTTTGAGGAACTGCAGGGTATTATCCATATCCCTGTTGAACATCCAATAGAGAAAACCGAGGACGAACATATTCTTCGCTCGGTCTTTTTCCTTGGTACCCATTGTGATATCCTTGAGCGCTTCCCGTGTCATTTTGGTGATATCCATTTTAATAACATCATACCCATCCAGGGAATTATTCTCAATAGGATTCACGCCTTCCGGATAATTGGCGAGGCGCAGGTTCTTGGAATCAAAACCATCTGTATTCACGATGATCTTACCTCCTTTCTTCAGCCCCTTCAGGTTGGTCTTCAATGCTGCTGCATTCATGGCCACCAGCACATCACATTCATCACCTGGCGTAAATACGGGTGAAGAAGAAAACCTTAGCTGAAATCCGCTCACACCAGGAATGGTGCCTTGCGGCGCACGGATCTCTGCCGGAAAATCCGGAAAAGTTGCGAGATCCATTCCAAGGAGAGCTGTATTATTGGTGAATTGGCTACCTGTAAGCTGCATTCCATCTCCACTATCGCCGGCAAATTTGATCACTACGTCCTGTAGCAGTTCGTCTTTTCTGTTCATGAAGCGCCTGTTGGGTTTATGCTAATGTACGATAAGATCAGGCTCAACATATGACGAAAAATGGTTTTTCAGGAAGTTTTTATCAGCTGGAACTCAGCCCTTTAGCGAGTGTGAATTTTCTGTTTCGATGATTGATCGTTTTACGTCGCCGAGTGATTTGAAAAGCAGGGAATCTAGATATACTTTTGAATTGTTATACATCGAAACAACAACCCGGAAACGGGAGAAAGATATCATACGGATGGTTACTGGATGTGTTAAAAAGGCAGTTGGGAAACCAACTGCCTTGCCATTTAAAGTAACTAGGCATAGGGCAATGGGCACTAGTGGGGTTAGGGCTGCAACCTCCAACCTACAACCCCCAACCTGTTCTATCGTCCGTCTCCATCAAGCAGGTTGCCGATTCCTCCGAGGATACTCCCTTCTTCCTTGCGATGGATGGTCCCATAGCTGAGAATCCTGGAAGCCAGCCTGCTCACGGGTAGCGTCTGTAACCAGACGGTTCCGGGCCCCCTGAGGGTAGCAAAAAACAATCCCTCGCCACCGAAAATGGTGTTGCGTATGCCTCCAATAAACTGAATATCGAAACTGATCTCTTGCGTATAGCCCACCACACAACCGGTATCTATCTTAAGCACTTCACCGGGCGCGAGATTCCTCGCAAATACGTGGCCACCCGCATGCATGAAAGCCATTCCATCCCCTTCCAGTTTTTGCATGATGAATCCTTCTCCTCCAAACAGGCCCGTACCCAGTTTTCTTTGCAAGGCAATGCCTACACTGACACCTTTTGCGGCACATAAAAAAGCATCCTTCTGGCAAATGATCCT
>REAQ01000099.1 GCA_004294195.1 Sphingobacteriales bacterium
GGGTCTTTTGCCCATGGCAGTGTAATATTCAGTAATGATACTCATGAGCGTACCCACGGCCAAGCCTACACCAATGGCGCCCAATACGCCCCACTTGGTAAACTCATGTCCGCGAAGAGTCATGGTCTCTGGGAGAATGTAAGCAACCAGACCAACTGATGCCACGGCGGTCAATAAAATTGAACCCCAGTTGCCCATGTTGAGGGCTCTTTGCACATTGTTGGTATTGATTCCGGAAGCATCACTCACTTTCACAAAGAATGTTCCGATGATGGAAAAGATAATACCGACACCCGCGATCAGCATCGGAAGAAGGATAGGCGCAAGGCCTCCATAATTATCTACTGATGTAGTCTCTTGACCGAGTACCATCGTTGCCAGAACCGTTGCAACATATGAACCGAAAAGATCTGCACCCATACCAGCAACGTCACCTACGTTATCACCTACATTATCCGCAATAGTGGCTGGGTTCCTGGGATCATCCTCGGGGATACCTGCTTCCACTTTACCAACAAGGTCAGCGCCTACGTCAGCAGCTTTTGTATAGATACCACCGCCCACGCGTGCAAATAGCGCGATAGATTCAGCTCCCAGAGAGAAACCGGTTAATACTTCGATGGTACGCACCATGGCTTCAGAGTTCACGGGAGCATCAGCAGCGAAGATCATTTTAAGAATGATAAACAGGCTACCCAATCCAAGTACTGCCAGACCAGCTACACCAAGACCCATCACGGCACCACCGGTGAAGGACACATTAAGTGCTTTACTCAGGCTCGTCCGGGCAGCATGTGCTGTTCTGACGTTTGCCTTTGTTGCGATCCGCATACCGATATATCCGGCAGTAGCACTCGCTACGGCGCCAAAAATGAATGCGATTGCGATAGACCAGTGTGAAGTGGGATTAGCCTGTGCCATCAGAGCCAGCAGGATAGCTACTACAACTACAAAGTAGCCTAGGATCTTCCATTCTGCTTTCAGGAAGGCCATTGCACCTTCGGCGATGTAGTTGCTGATCTCCTTCATCCTGTCCGATCCGGCTTCCTGGGCAGATACCCATTTGAATTTCCAGAGTGTGTAGAGTAACCCGACGACACCCATCAAGGGTACCAGATAGAATAACTTATCCATAAACAGTCAAAATTTGTTTTGTCCCTGCTGCGCCTGCATCCTGCACGCACTACACGGGGCGGCAAAATTAGGGGTTTAAACGCAAAAACCGTTGGGCACCTACCGTGTTTTTCGAGGTCAATCATAAAAAAAGCCCCGGTAAACCGGGGCTTTGAGAATCATATGTTTATGCTTACTGCTTAATCACTTTTTCAGTGAGGTTTAGGTTGTCACCAACCACCTGGATCACATACATACCTTTTGTAAGCGTACTCATGTTAACCGTGATTTGGTTGACGCCCCTTGTTGCATTCACCACCTGGCTTCTGACCACGCGGCCGTTGTAGTCTACAACCCTTAGGTTCAGGTTCTGATTCTTATCAGATTGCAGGGTCACATTCACATTATCCAACACAGGGTTGGGCCATACGGTGAAGGCTTTGCTCCTGGCTTCATTGCGGATGATCACTGTTTTCGTGTATACGAACCTGTTATCGATATCCACCTGGCGCAGCCTGTAGTAGCTAACTCCAAGGACTGGATTATTATCAGTGAAAGAGTAGTTGACCAGCACATTGGAGTTACCCGCTGCTTTTACTTGACCGATCTTCGTGAAATCCCTTCCATTTGTGCTTCTTTCAACATCGAAGTGTGAAGCATTCTGCTCTTGAGCGGTAGCCCATGAAACCAAAACTTTATCACTTTGCAGCTCAGCTTTGAAAGAGACAAACTGAACAGGCAGCAGTGAAGTAACCGAAGCCTGACTGAATTCAGATGTACTAGCGTTGCCAGTAGAGGTACTGTGTGCAAGTGCAACTACCGACACTCCTACAGAAACCGGAGCGGCAAGGCTGCTGAAAGGAACTACAAATCTAAAAGTGCCATCTCCGCCATCAAGATCTTCCAGTCCACCTTCTTGAAGCCCAAAAAGGAACGTTTGTCCTTCAAAGAATAATGGGGCATCCTGATTGGCATCAGCCGAAGCAAACAGGGAGGCCGGATCAAG
>REAQ01000100.1 GCA_004294195.1 Sphingobacteriales bacterium
GCAGTTAGGACTGCCAGCGTGAATAATTTTCTCATGGCAAAAAGATAGGGAAATTTGGCAAACCAATCATACAGTAATACAAACATTCAGGCAATCAGGAGTTGACAATCCGGCATCTTGGATACCAGACCTCCACTCCCGGCTTTTTGAATGACAGTATTACTGTATGCCTGGCTTGCCAACTACGCCGCCTTCCTTCTCCGGTAGCCATTGATGACTTTGGATATCTGCTCCACCGTAATAGAATTCTCAAAAAACTGATCATTAATAAAAACTGCCGGTACAGTCCGCACCCCACGCGCAAGTCCTTCCATCAAATCATTCCGCACCGTCCATCCATACACAGAATCCGTCAGCTTAGGCAAAAAATTCTTATCCTTCACGCCAACTTCTTTCGCATATTCACGCAGACTAATAGCGCCGAGATTTCGCATGTTGTGAAAAATCAGATCATGCATCTCCCAGAACTTACCATGCTGAGCCACGAGGATGGCAGCTTCCGCCGCTTTATGAGCTTTCTGATGAATCTGCGTCAATGGAAAATGCCGAAAATTAAACCGCACCTTCCCTTCATGTTTTTCCAATACCTGCTTGATCACTTCATGCGCATCGGCACAGGCCTGGCTTTCGTAATCGCCCCACATTACCATGCTTACTGGCGCATCCGCCGCCCCTATCCAGAAGTCCTTGGGAGGAATAATATCTTCTTTTGATTTCATAAACTAATTTTGTTTTAGAGGACAGAGGTTGTAGGGCAGACGGCAGAGAAAGCCTCTGCCGTCTGCCCTACAACCTCTGTCCTTCGAATAAGACTTCGATCCAACTCACACCGTTGCTTCCACCGCATCATTCCTAAACACCACCACTCCATCAAAAACATCCACTACCACTGGTTTTGAACGATCTATGTCTCCAGCGAGAATCTTTTTTGACAATCCATTAACGATCTCTTTCTGGATCAGCCGCTTCAAAGGCCTTGCACCAAACTGCGGATCATAGCCGTTCTCCGCGAGATAGTCGATTGCATAATCGGTAAACTGCAGCTCAATTCCATTGTCCAGAACCAACTTCTTCAGTTGGTCTAGCTGAATATTGATGATACTCCTGATCTCTTTCTTCAACAACGGCGTGAACATAATGATCTCATCCACACGGTTCAGGAATTCCGGCCTGATGGTATTGCGCAAAAGCGTCATCACTTCAACCTTCGCTTTGTTCGTCACTTCTTCCACGTTTCGTTCGTTCACATCTTCAAAGGCTTCCTGAATAATGTGCGATCCGATGTTGGAAGTCATGATCACAATCGTATTCTTAAAGTTCACGATGCGACCCTTATTATCAGTAAGTCTTCCATCATCCAGCACCTGCAACAACACGTTCCATACATCAGGATGTGCCTTCTCGATCTCATCCAGTAACACCACACTATATGGTTTTCGCCTAACCGCCTCCGTGAGTTGACCGCCTTCGTCGTAACCGACGTATCCGGGAGGTGCACCTACTAGTCTTGAAACCGTATGTTTTTCCTGGTACTCACTCATGTCGATTCGCGTCATCATACTCTCATCGTCAAACAAATATTCCGCCAATGCTTTCGCAAGCTCTGTCTTACCCACACCGGTGGTACCGAGGAAGATGAATGAACCGATGGGTTTCCGCGGATCCTGCAAGCCTGCCCTGCTCCTGCGTACAGCATCTGCCACTGCAGTGATCGCCTCTTCCTGGCCCACCACCCGCTGGTGCAGGTGCTCTTCCAGGTGCAAGAGTTTCTCTCGCTCGCTCTGGATCATGCGTGATACCGGAATACCGGTAGCCTTCGCTACATTCTCGGCAATATCTTCTGCATCCACTTCTTCTTTCAACAACCTCCGTTCTGAAATCACTTCCAGTTGCACGTTCAATTCCGCGATGATCTTCTCCTGCTCTTTGATCTTACCATATCTAATTTCCGCCACCGCACCATAATCGCCTTCACGCTCCGCACGGTCGGCCTGCAACTTCAACTCCTCAATACCCGCTTTTGCATTCTGCACTTTCTCCACCAACTCTTTCTCTTCCTTCCACTTGCTCTTATAGGTATCTCTTTCCACAGCAAGATTGGCAATCTCC
>REAQ01000101.1 GCA_004294195.1 Sphingobacteriales bacterium
ATGGTTCCGTTCCATTCACTGTCCCTGCGCGCCAGGTAATCATTGACGGTGACGATGTGTACCCCTTCACCTGCGAGGGCGTTGAGGTAGGCCGGTAGTGTAGACACCAGGGTTTTACCTTCACCGGTTGCCATCTCGGCGATCTTTCCATCATGCAGAACGGTACCACCGATCAGCTGTACATCATAGTGCACCATGTTCCAGGTAACGGGGTTGCCCGCTGCCATCCAGGTATTTTTGAAGATCGATTGGTCCCCTTCGATTCGTACATACTCTTTCTTCACACTCAGGTCCCTGTCCAGCGGTGTAGCCTTTGACACGATCTCGGATTGTTCCGCAAAACGGCGCGAGGTTTCCTTAACTACGGCAAAAGCTTCAGGGAGGATCTGTTTCAACACCACTTCTATCTCTTCGTCTTTCTTTTTCACCAGGGCATCGATCTGCTTATAAAGCTCATCTTTTCCATTGATGTCTTCTGAAGGGAGCGCCTCCGCCTGCTGCTTGATCTGGTTGATCTCCGCATTGATCTCCGTTAGATGTTCATTGATTCGATGGCGGAACTCCTGGGTTTTACCCCTGAGCTGATCATTGGTGAGATTCCTATATTCCTGGAAAAAAGTACTGGTTTGGGTAACGACGGGTCGGATCCGTTGAACGTCTTTGTCTGACTTACTACCTCCAAAAAGCTTGCTGATGAAATTAAACATGCCAAATAGATTGGTTATTCGTTAATCGTTAGTGGTTATTATAACGAATAACCCATAACTCAATAACCCTGCCCGGAAGGGCTGGGCGACAAATTTACATAAATCTCGTTACTGCCTTTCATCGCTGTTTTTTTCGCTTTCATCGCAATGTTTGGCACTAGGCGAAGTTTAACAACTATTTTGGCATCTTATGGTTATGATACGCATGAGAAGCCTATTGACACTGCTGTTTATTCTCTTTTCGGGGTCCGTTCTGATGGCCCAGGGAACCCGTAATGTATCCGGTAAAGTTCTGGATACGGCCGGTGCCCCCCTGAATAAGGCCTCGGTCAGCCTTTTTTACGAAACGCCTGGAGATACCCTCCGGACCCTGACAAATTCGCAGGGTGAGTACAAGTTTGCTGGCGTAAAGTCAAGGCCTTTCACTGTTAAGGTCAGTTTTCTGGGATTTAATCAGGAAACCAGGCAAGTGAAAGACGAAGCTGCAGAAATGACTCTTAACACAATAACCCTTAACCCCGCTTATCGGTCATTACAGGAAATTGTTATATCAACTCCGCCGATTGTTATCAAGGAAGATACGGTTGAATTCAAGGCGGATTCCTTTAAAGTGAAACCCAATGCTATGGTGGAGGATCTGTTGAAAAAGCTGCCCGGTGTTGCCGTTGATAAGGACGGTAACATCACAGCGCAGGGTAAATCCGTGACCCGGGTAAAGGTGAACGGGAAGGATTTCTTCCAGGGAGACGCTAAAACAGCTACCCGTGAGCTTTCTGCCGATATGATTGATAAGGTACAGATCGTGGACGACTACGGGGATCAGGCGAATATGTCTGGCATCAAGGACGGCGAGCCCGAGAAAGTCATCAACCTTCAATTGAAAAAAGATAAAAACAAGGGCGTTTTCGGAAGGGTAACGGCTGGTGCAGGAACCGACCAGCGATATCAAGTAAATGGAAACGTCAATTATTTTAATAACAACAAACAGTTGTCCCTAATCGGGAACACCAATAATATCAATCAAAGCCTGTTCAGCCAAAATGATCCCGGATCAGGCGGTGGAAATACCGGCGGCGGAAACCAGGGTGGAGGTGGTGGCGGCGGCATCCGTCAGGCGTTCAGTTTGGGAGGCTTGGGCAACAATAATACGGGCGGGGATGGTATTTCAACCACCCATGCCATTGGTACCAATTTCAGGAACGATTTTGAGAACAAAAAAGGGTCCGTTTACGGTTCATACGTATTCACTCGCAGGATGACGGATGGTATCCGTGACGTATCTCAGCAGAATATCTTTGAAAGCAATTCTTTCACCAATAACCAGAGTACCAAATTTTATAACCAGTCTAATAATCATCGGGCATTCATCAACTGGGAGTATAACATAG
>REAQ01000012.1 GCA_004294195.1 Sphingobacteriales bacterium
TGAATTCTCTCAAACCGTTTACAATTATTATATCCATCCGCAATGGGATGAATTCGGTTCACGGACATTGTATATAAAGCTCTTGTTTGTGGACTACGATCTTGATTTTGCGATCATTGAGCTCATTGGGGAGTGGAATGATGCCATTGAGAACGATATCATGACACTCAAAAGGGATGTTGTGGATCATATGATCAGGGAGGGCATTCGCAAGTTTGTACTCATCGGCGAAAATGTCCTCAACTTTCACAGCAGTGATAACCTCTATTATGAAGAATGGAGGGACGATGTGGCCGATGATGGCGGCTGGATCGTGATGCTGGACCTGCCCCTTCAATCCCAGCATGATTTTTACAAAGCCAAGATCAATTACTACGTGGAATTGCTCAACTATCCCATCTGGCGCACCGTACAACCCCAGCATTTGTTTGCCGCTATTGACAATATGATGCTGAGAAGGTTAAACAACAAATGAGGTACAAACAATTCTGTAATACCAACGTTATAATGAAATTATTTACGTTAATACCGGCCTGATAAGTACATTTGCGGTAATTACAAAAACCCGCAACCTTTATAAATATGAAGTGGTCCCAGGTTTTCACATCTTCGATTGGCAGGAAATATGTAATGGCTTTCACAGGGTTATTCCTGATCTTTTTCCTGCTCATACATGGCTATGTTAATGCAAACGTTTTGTTTGAAAACGGAGAAGAGAACTTTAACAGGGCGGCCAATTTCATGAGTACAAACGCATTGATCCGGATCATGGAGATCGGGTTGTTTGCCGGTTTCATCATCCACATTATTCAAGGCTATGCCCTGGAAAGAATGAACCGCGCCGCGCGTTCCAACAAATACGCTGTGAGTGGTGTTTCCAAGACCAGTACCTGGTACTCCCGTTCAATGGCCATACTCGGAACCCTGATCCTCCTTTTCCTCGTGATACATCTTGCTGATTTCTGGGTGCCTTCCCGTTTTGGCGGCCTTGAGGAAGTGACCTACGGATCTGTGGAAACACATAACCTTTATGCGAAGATGAAAGAAGTCTTCTCAAAAGAGTGGGCAGTGATCGTATACGTGGTAGGTTGTTTTTCCCTGGCCTGGCACTTACTGCACGGCTTTCAAAGCGCATTTCAAACCCTCGGGTGGAAACATAAAAACTATGCTGGAATCATTGAAGGTATTGGTGTAGGGTTCTCGGTCATCGTGCCGTTGATCTTTGCGCTGATGCCCATCTTTATGTATTTCGGCTGGGAACTGCCCATCGGTAACATCACCCTTTTATTCTAATCCAAAACTTTTCCATCATATGCTGGATGCCAAAATTCCATCAGGATCGTTAGAATCTAAGTGGACAGACTACAAAGGACATGTTCGGCTGGTAAATCCTGCGAACAAGCGGAAGATTGAAGTCATTATCGTGGGTACAGGTCTTGCCGGAGCCTCCGCCGCAGCTTCCCTCGGGGAACTGGGTTACAAAGTGAAAGCTTTCTGCTTTCAGGATTCGCCAAGACGCGCGCACTCCATTGCTGCACAGGGTGGAATCAATGCTTCTAAGAATTACCAGAACGACGGAGACTCTGTTTTCCGTCTGTTTTACGATACCATCAAAGGTGGCGACTACCGTGCACGTGAAGCCAATGTGCATCGTCTCGCTGAAGTGAGCGGAGCCATCATTGATCAGTGTGTGGCACAGGGTGTACCTTTTGCCAGGGAATACGGAGGATTGTTGTCTAACCGTTCTTTCGGTGGTACACAGGTGCAACGTACCTTTTATGCGGCTGGCCAAACAGGTCAGCAGCTGCTCATCGGCGCCTACCAGGCCCTTGAACGTCAGGTGGCCCTGGGAAATGTAACGATGCATACCCGTCACGAAATGCTGGACGTGGTGATGATTGATGGCAAGGCTCGCGGCATCATTGCCCGTGACCTCGTGAGCGGGAAACTGGAACGCCATTTCGGTCATGCGGTACTGTTATGTACCGGTGGTTATGGCAATGTATTCTATCTGTCTACCAATGCCATGGGATCCAATGTCACGGCGGCCTGGAAAGCACACAAGAAAGGTGCTTATTTCAGCAACCCATGCTTCACGCAGATCCACCCAACTTGCATTCCTGTGAGTGGCGACCACCAGTCGAAACTCACCCTCATGTCGGAATCACTCCGTAATGACGGACGCATCTGGGTGCCGAAGAAACAGCATGACGACCGCAAGGCCAATGAGATACCAGAAGAAGAAAGGGATTACTATCTGGAAAGGAGATACCCCGCCTTCGGTAACCTGGTACCGCGGGACGTAGCCTCCAGAGCTGCTAAAGAACGTTGTGATGCTGGTTACGGAGTGGGTAGTTCAAAGCAGGCGGTATACCTGGATTATTCCGATGCTATTGAGCGGTATGGTAAAGCCGAAGTCAACAAGCGAAACCTCGGAAATATCTCGCATGATGAAATCATGAAACTGGGTAAGGATGTAGTAAAAGAGAAGTATGGTAACCTGTTTGACATGTATGAAAAGATCACAGGTGAAAATCCATATGAAGTGCCGATGAGGATCTACCCTGCAGTGCACTACACTATGGGCGGACTCTGGGTGAATTATGAATTACAGACTACTATTCCTGGTTTATATGCCCTGGGTGAGTGTAACTTCTCAGATCACGGTGCCAATAGACTTGGTGCCTCTGCATTGATGCAAGGACTGGCAGACGGATATTTTGTGATTCCTTACACAGTAGGTAACTATCTCGCAGATGAAATCAGCACAGGATCTGTTCCTACGTCACATCCTGCATTTGAAGAGACGGAGAAAGCCGTTGCGGATCGCATCAATACCTTGAAGTCGATCAATGGAAAGCAAACGGTAGAAAGCTTCCACAAGCGCCTGGGGAAGATCATGTGGGACAAATGTGGCATGGCTCGTAGCGAAGAAGGTTTGAAACAAGCTATCCAGCAGATCAGGGATTTAAAGAAAGAATTCTGGAGTGATGTGCGTATTCCTGGTAGCATTGATGAGTTTAATCCGGAATTGGATAAGGCTGGTCGAGTTGCAGATTTCATAGAGCTAGGTGAATTGATGTGTATTGATGCCCTGGATCGCAACGAGAGCTGCGGCGGACACTTCCGTGAGGAATACCAGACACCGGATGGTGAAGCGCTTCGTGACGATGCCAACTACATGTATGTTTCAGCTTGGCAGTATAGCAAGGAACATGAGTGGACCCTTCACAAGGAATCCCTTGATTACGAAGTAGTGAAGCCATCACAGCGTAGCTACAAGTAGATCAGCAACTCAGCAACACAACAATTTAGCAACTCAATAACAATTCACTTTCTGATATATGCAGCACTACAACATGAATCTCACGCTGAAAGTATGGAGACAGAAAGATAAAAATGCAGCGGGCGGTTTTGAGACTTATCAGGTGAAAGACATCTCTTCAGAAATGTCTTTTCTTGAAATGTTTGATGTATTGAATGAAAGACTTATCGTTGAAGGAAAAGAACCCATTGCTTTTGACCATGATTGCCGCGAGGGAATTTGTGGAATGTGCTCCATGGTCATTGACGGCAGGCCGCATGGCCCATGGGAAGCCAATACAACCTGCCAGTTGCACATGCGTGCGTATAAAGACGGCGATACCATTGTGGTGGAGCCCTGGCGTGCCAACGCTTTCCCGGTTGTGAAAGACCTGGTGGTGGATCGCGGTTCATTTGACCGCATCATCCAAGCCGGCGGATTTGTGTCTGTGAATACGGGTAATGCCGTGGACGGTAATGCGATCCCCATCGAAAAAGATAATGCCGATGCGGCATTTGCTGCAGCGGCTTGCATCGGTTGCGGTGCTTGTGTGGCAGCATGTAAGAATTCATCCGCAATGCTTTTTGTTTCTGCCAAAGTATCCCACCTCGCGCTTTTGCCTCAGGGTGAGCCAGAACGCAGGCAGCGTGTGGTGAATATGATTGCGCAGATGGATAAAGAAGGCTTTGGTTCTTGCACCAATACTTATTCTTGCGAAGCAGAATGTCCTAAAGAAATTTCAGTGACCAACATTGCCAGGCTGAATAGGGAATATCTTCAGGCCAGTTTGAAGTAGCTAGTAGCTATTGTTTTTTTTCATAAATTGAAAAAAATCATATCAATGGGCTCTCGCAGAAAATTTCTTCGCCAGCTTGGAGGCACAGCTGGATTGTTGTCCGCCACATCCCTTTCTTCCTTTGGAGAGGAGCTTCATATTCTTCCCTGGCCTAAAAAGTATTCCGCCAATGATAAGGTGCGCATCGCGGCCATCGGCATGGGCATCATCGGTCATTATGATCTTGATACGGCCTTAAAAGTTCCCGGCGTAGAGCTCGTGGGCGTCTGTGATCTTTATGATGGCCGCCTGCAACGCTGCAAAGAAAAATACGGCAACCATATTTTCACAACCAGGGATTACAGGGAAGTGCTGGAACGCAAAGACGTTGACGCAGTGCTGATCTGTACACCAGACCACTGGCATGATCATATCTCTATCGCCGCCATGAAAAAAGGCAAGCACGTGTATTGCGAGAAGCCCATGGTGCAGCATTGGAATGAAGGCCACGCAGTGATCAAGGCGGAGAAGGAAACCGGTAAGGTTTACCAGGTGGGGAGCCAGGGCGTGAGCAGTATCGCCACAGCAGAAGTGAAGAAGCTGATCAAGGCCGGTGCCATCGGCGATGTGAATATGATTGAAGCCATCAACGATCGATACAGTGCAATGGGCGCCTGGCAATATTCTATCCCAACAGATGCCTCTCCCGCAACGGTAGACTGGGATAAGTTTTTGGGCGATGCCCCCAAAAGACCATTTGACGCAACCCGTTTCTTCCGTTGGAGAAACTATCAGGATTATGGCACGGGTGTGGCCGGCGACTTGTTTGTACACCTTATCTCCGCCGTGCATTTTGCCATGGATTCCTATGGTCCCAATAAGATTTTCGCAACCGGACAGCTCAGCCTCTGGAAAGATGGCCGGGATGTGCCCGATGTGATGGCAGCCATCATGGACTACCCCAAAACAGAGAACCATCCATCCTTCCAGATGATGCTGCGGGTCAATTTTGCCGATGGCTCCGGCGGCGGTGGCAGAACACGGATCACCGGAACCGATGGTGTGATTGAACTCCAGGGAAACCGCTTTACAATGCGTGCGGCTCCATTGGCCAAGGCTCCTGGATTTGGCGGTTACGACAGCTATGATACCTTTTCCGCGGCACAACAAAAAGAATTTGCCAAATGGTATGGAGAGAAGTTTACTGATGCAGAGAAGAAACGGCCAGAAGTAAAGGAGCAGAAATTCTCCGCTCCGGATGAATATGATGACCGATATGACCATTTCGTGAACTTCTTTACCGCCATCCGTACCGGCGGAAAAGTGGTGGAAGATGCCACTTTTGGACTGAGGGCCGCCGGCCCCGCCGTGCTGGCCAACGAAAGCTATTTCTCCAAAAAAATCATCAATTGGGACGCCAAGGCCATGAAAGTGGTGTAATCCCTTAAGAATTAAGGAAATAAGCCAATATACAAGAGGTTCCTACGTTCTTTATAATGCCTAATTTTAGGAGCTTATAAAAAATGTGCGAACCTCTTTTGTGATCCGGAACCCGCTCATATGGCTGATTATTTTCTTTTGTTGGCTGGCTCCCCAGGCACAGGCGCAGCTTATGCCATCCTCCAATCTCCGTAAAAAGAACATCCCGGTTAAGCAAGGCGCGGTTGCCATCGATTCCTTGAGCATCGTTCCCTCATCCGTTTTCATTTCGGGTACGGATACCAGTTGGTATAGGATCGATGAAATCAATGGACTGCTGTATTGGAAAAAACTCCCGCCAGCAGACAGTGTCACCATCAGCTACCGGATCTTCCCAGTTAAGCTCAACGCCGCCGTAAGGAATATGGATTTCGATTCCGTCATGGGCAGGTTTGCCGTGGAACCCCTCAGCTTTGGAAAAAAAGGTGGCGAAAACGAATCTGTATTTGATTTCGGAAACATTACCTATAATGGCTCCTTTGGTCGCGGACTCAGCTTCGGCAACCGGCAGGATGTGGTGGTTAATTCAAGCCTTAATCTCCAGTTGAATGGATACCTGGGAGACAGCATACAGTTGTCTGCGGCCATCAGCGATAACAACATCCCCATCCAACCAGATGGCAACACTCAAAACCTGAATGAATTTGACCAGGTCTATATCCAGTTTGCAAAAAAGAACTGGCGCTTTAGTATTGGCGACATCGATATCCGCCAGAATCAAAGTTATTTCCTGAATTTTTATAAGCGATTGCAAGGCGCGGCTTTTGAAACCACTACCAACATCGGTAAAGGATCAACCAATAAGCTATTGCTCAGCGGTGCCGTAGCCAAGGGTAAGTTTACCCGCAACATCTTTAACGGACTTGAAGGTAACCAGGGCCCATACCGATTGCGTGGTGCAAACAATGAACAATTCTTCATCGTGCTTGCAGGAACGGAACGGGTATGGATCGATGGAGTACTCGTACAGCGCGGTGAGGACCAGGATTATGTCATCAACTACAATACAGCCGAGGTGACCTTTACACCAAAGCAGATGATCACCAAAGACAAAAGGATCCAGATTGAATTTGAATACGCGGATCGAAATTACCTCAATGCGCAGTTGTATATGACCGATGAGGTTGCAATCGGTAAAAAGTTCAAGATCAAAGTAGGCGCGTACAACAATAACGATGCAAAGAACTCGCCGATCAACCAAACCCTTGACACAAGACAGAAGCAGTTTTTGTCGGAATTGGGTGACAGTGTACGCTATGCATATTATCCATCGGCAGCCAAAGACACATTCTCCACATCACAGGTGTTATATAAAAAAATGGACACGGTGTATACTACGGGGAGAGATTCCATTTATGTGTATTCAGTGGACCGAAGAGATACTTTGTACACCCTCAGTTTTGTGGATGCAGGCCCGGGCAATGGCGACTACGTGCTGGATTTTTCAGCCAATGCCAACGGGAAAGTGTATAAGTGGTTGGAGCCGGTAGGAGGGATCAGGCAAGGAAATTATATTCCCGCCGTCTTCCTGGTAGCGCCTCGCAAACAACAGGTATTTACATTGGGCGGTGAGTATACAGAGAATAACCTGAGCATTAAAACAGAACTCGCTACCAGTGTATTGGATGTGAACACCTTCTCTTCGAAAGATAAGGGTAACGATCAGGGCTTTGCCGGAAGGCTCATGGCCAATCATGTCAAACAGCTGAATGCAAGCAAAGGATTGATGTTGCTGACAGATCTCTATTACGAACACATTGGAGAGAATTTCAGGCCGATAGAACGATTGCGTAGTGTGGAATTCAACAGGGACTGGGGGCTTGCTTTTGATGCCGAACCGGCAACGGAGAATTTGCTGACAGCCGGCGCACAGTTGAAAGATAAGTCGGGTCATAATGTACGGTATGCGTTCACCAGCTTTCAACGCAGCAAAAATTACCAGGGATTCAGAAACGGCATATACCATACTGGACAATTGAAACAATGGCGTTTTAATAACCAGTTTGTTTATACCAGTATCAATGAGCAATTGCAGAAAGGATATTTTTTGCGTCCCATCTTTGATGTTTCCCGTCGGTTCCCGCAATTAAAAAACTATCAGGTTGGTTTGCAGTATACCCTTGAGCACAATGAACTAAAATACAAACAGTTTGATTCATTGAATCGCCAGAGTTTTTCTTTCGATACCTGGAAAGCCTATTTATTATCGCCGGATGCGCCTAACAAGTGGGGCTTTACCTTTTTTACGCGGTCAGATAAGCTTCCTTCCAAAAGTCAACTCCTGCGCACAGACCGAAGCCTGAATTACAATCTGTTTTTGGAGTTGATGAAAAGTGAACACCATCAGGTCAGGTTTAACGCAACATATCGAGATCTAAAGATCTATGAACAAAGCCTTACCACTTTGAAACCGGAACAAACCATCCTTGGCAGGTCTGAGTACATTGCTAATGTTTGGAAAGGGGCAGTGAACGGAAATATTTTGTACGAAATGGGAACGGGGCAGGAGCCGAGACGTGAGTTCGCTTACCTGGAAGTGCCCGCGGGACAGGGCGAATATGCGTGGATCGATTATAACAATGACGGGATCCAGCAGATCAATGAATTTGAAATTGCGCGGTTCAAGGATCAGGCTAAATTCATCCGCATCTTCACACCCACAACAGATTTTGTTAAAGCCAACTATCTGCAGTTCAACTACAGTGTGATCTTCAATCCACGTGCTGCAATGAATTTATCCAAACTACGCGGGATAAAGAAATTGATCAGTAAGTTTTATCTGCAGAGTGCTTTACAGGTCAGCCGAAAAACCATCGCCAATGGCCTGGGTGATTTCAATCCATTCAGTAAACCATTTGGAGATACCAGCCTGATTACATTGGATCAGCTGTTCAGCAATACATTCTCGTTTAATAAATTCAGCAGCGTTTGGGGAGTAGATATTAATAACATAAGAACCTCAGGAAGAGCTTACCTGAGTTATGGACTGGAGACCCGTGAGTTTAACGATTGGGGACTTCGTATCCGCACCAATATTGGTAAAAACTATACCTATGATCTTATCACCAAAACCTTTACCAACAGGCTGCAAACGCCTAACCTGGCAAATAGGAACTACAATATTAAAGGGTATTCTGCCGAGCCTCGGTTTACATTTACCAAAGGCACTGACTTCCGGGCGCAGCTGAGTTATAAATGGGACCAGCGTACAAATACAGGTACAGAGAAAAGCACCAGTCATTCCGTGAACACAGAAGTGAAATATAATGTAGTATCTAATACTTCCCTTACGGCGAGATTTACCTACAACCAGATCAGTTA
>REAQ01000213.1 GCA_004294195.1 Sphingobacteriales bacterium
GCATGTGTTGCGTTGCAACGTTTGGCTACTTCAAGCGCACGATTGCAATCTGCCATCATCTTCTCGGTCCACTCTTTCTTGCCCGTGCATAGTGACGTTTTCCAATGCCATGCATCTGAAGTGATCACAAATACCCCCATCGTCATACCCAGTTTTGCAAGGGTCTCGCCGATCTTAGATTGCATCTCAGGTGTGCGGTCCATCATGCCATTGTCCTCAATCGCCCGAAATCCCATGTCATGGGCAAACTTGATCTGGTCAATGAAATCTTTCCCGGCGCTGTTTGTGAACATACCATCGTGCATGCCAAACAGCAGTTTAAATGGTTTATCGGCCTGTAGTTCAGTAGCTTGCGTTACGGACGAAGACACCACTGCCGCGCCAGAGGCAAGGATGCTGTTGCGAAGGAAGTTTCTACGTTTCATGCCGTCAATTTAGCGAGTTATTCGTACATTCAGTACCCATATTTTCCCGATTATGCGCCGATGGCTACCCATACTATTTTCTTTGTCCCTGCTTGAAACAACCGCGCAATCGGATTCCTCACTGGCACCGGTCACGCTCACCATTCCTGGCTCTACGCTGGAGTATAAGATGGTGGCTATCCCTAGGGGTGCCTTCGCGATGGGAAGCCCAGCCACACAAAAGGGTAGAAAGGCTGACGAAGGCCCATCGAAATCCATATCTATCTCCCCTTTCTGGATGGGTGCGTATGAAGTCACACACGACCAATTCGGGATTTTTTTTAAGGACGATGGATTGTCGCAGGGTTCTAAAACGGATGCCGTTACCCGGCCTACACCTCAATACATTGATCTGAGCTGGAACATGGGTAAAGAAGGGGGCTTTCCGGTAAACAGTATGAGTATAGACGCAGCGCTGATGTTCTGCCGATGGCTGTATAACCAGACCGGTGTTTTCTACAGGCTTCCCACGGAAGCGGAATGGGAATACGCGTGCAGGGCTGGCAGTAAAAGCATATATTTCTTTGGCGATGATCCGGCAAAACTGGGTGAGTATGCCTGGTTCAAAACCAATGCAAACAACAAATACCAGATGGTAGGGCAGAAAAAGCCCAATGCATGGGGTTTGTATGATATGCTCGGCAATGTGAGTGAGTGGGTAATGGATCAGTACGATGAAAAATATTTCAATACGGTGGACGTGAAAGATCCGTTGGTACCGCCATCCAGCCGATACCCAAGATCAGTCCGCGGAGGGTCTTATCTCGGCAGCGCAACTGAACTGAGGTCTGCTGCAAGAGCACATTCTGAACCGGAGTGGAACCGCAGGGATCCGCAGATCCCTAAAAGCAGGTGGTGGCTTACAGATGGCATGTTTGTAGGGTTCCGCATTGTGAGACCCGTGGAACAGCCAACCAAGGAAGCAGCAGAAAAATTTTACGCTCAATATCTCGGCAATTAACAATCATTTTCCAAATCAACGACATGAACCAACAAGACAACAACAAGAGCCGGCGCGAATTTATGAAGCAGGGAACCATCCTCGCAGGTGGAGTCCTGACGGCGCCATTGTTTGCCAATGCCAACTATTTTTCAGGTGCAGATGCCGTCATTAGAGTTGCATTGATCGGATGTGGAGACCGTGGTACAGGTGCTGCCATGCAGGCCCTCCTGACCAAACAGAATGTGAAACTCGTGGCCATGGCAGACGCATTTAGGGATAGGATCGATAACTCGTTTAAGAATTTGAATGTTGACGATCTATCAGACTGGTCAGGTGTAAAAGGGAATGTAAAAAATAAACTTGACGTCCCAGAGGAAAGAAAATTCGTTGGCTTTGATGCCTACCTAAAAGCTATTCCCTTGGCTGATGTGATCATATTAACTACGCCTCCCGGCTTCAGGCCCATCCATTTTGAAGAAGCCGTTAAGCAAGGCAAGCATGTCTTCATGGAGAAGCCTGTAGCTACAGATCCTAATGGTGTAATGCGAGTGTTGAACGCTGCTGAAGAAGCCAAGAAAAAGAAACTCAATGTGGTTGTGGGGTTGCAGCGCCATTATCAAAACTCATACAAGGAATTGTTCAAACGCAAAGATCAAATTGGTGAGATTGTTTCT
>REAQ01000214.1 GCA_004294195.1 Sphingobacteriales bacterium
CTTCCCAAACATATCAGTGAACAGAAAGTCATTGACACCATCGCCGCAGATAAAGACGTGGACGGATTCCATCCCGTATCGGTAGGCAGAATGGTACAGGGACTGCCCTCCTTCCTGCCCGCAACACCATATGGCATCCTGCTTTTGCTGGAACATTATAATATAGAAACAAAAGGCAAACACGCGGTAGTCATCGGAAGAAGCAATATTGTTGGCAGGCCGATCAGCATACTGCTCAATCGCAACGCATATCCCGGCAACTGCACCGTAACGGTTTGCCATTCCCATACGCCCAACCTGAAAGAGATCTGCCTGCAGGGCGATATCATCATCGCAGCACTCGGCAGACCTGAATTTCTTACCGCAGACATGGTCAAGGACGGTGCCGTAGTGGTTGCCGTAGGTATTACCCGCGGGAAAGATGAAAGTAAGAAATCAGGCTTCGCCATCAAGGGCGATGTAGCCTTCAACGAAGTGGCTCCCAAATGCAGTTACATCACGCCCGTGCCAGGTGGTGTTGGACCGATGACGATTGCTGCCTTGCTCATGAATACTTTTAACTCCGCAAATAGCAAATAGCTAATAGCTAATGGCGAAATCATACCCAGTCATGGAACATTTCTACACCATCCAGGGTGAAGGCTATCACCAGGGAAGGGCCGCCTATTTTGTGCGGCTCGGTGGATGTGATGTGGGCTGCGTTTGGTGCGATGTCAAAGACAGTTGGGACGCCTCTGTACATCCACAAATGACCGTGGAAGAAATCATGCATCCCATCGATCAAACATCGGCACCAATGGTGGTCATCACCGGTGGTGAACCCTTGATGCATGATCTCGAGCCATTGATCAATGCTTTGCAGGATAAAGGTTATGCAGTGAACATCGAAACCTCCGGCGCGCATCCATTGACCGGGCATCCGGATTGGATCTGCCTATCGCCCAAAAAATTCAAAGCGCCCCTGCCCGAGGTACTCCCGCTCGCACATGAACTCAAGGTGGTAGTATACAACAAATCAGATTTTGCCTGGGCCGAAGAACACGCCGCCAATGTATCTGCCTATTGCCGCCTTTATCTCCAACCGGAATGGAGCAGGGCCGCCGAGATGACACCACTGATCATTGATTATGTGAAGGCTAATCCCAAATGGGAGATCTCGCTGCAGATCCACAAATACATCAATGTTCCCTAGGATTTAACGTTCTCTCTAGCATCACAACGCACCCTAAGCGCTAATTTTAACAGAAGCGATGCGTGCGGTAATAAATGACCGTCCAAAACGTTGAATAACAAGCATGAAATCCTTTTTACTTGCAGTGGCAACCCTCGTGATGGTCAATTTCGGTTATGCGCAAGGGTATAATCCGGATAAGGTCAACAAACAGGCGCGTACTATTTATGATCTGGCACTTGAAAGAGCTGCCGATGCCAAATACTACGAAGCCATCCAGATGCTGGATAAAGCCATCAGTTTAGACGGCAAGTTTGTGGAAGCCTATCTTTCCCGCGCCGGCATCAACGGCCAATTGCGTCAGCATCCGAAAGCCGTTGCCGATTATGAAAAAGCATTTGCACTGGATTCTGCTTTTACACATGATTACAGGCTTCCCTATTCCATCAACCTCGCAGGTACAGGTGCTTTTGATAAAGCGTTGGTGGCAGTGGATCAATTCACGCAAGACAAAACCCTGGGTGAGAAAAGTAAAAAGGCGGCGGAGTATCGGAGAAACACTTATCAGTTTGCGCTTGATTATCCCAAAACACATTCCGTCAAAGACTATGTATTTGCACCGAAGAATCTTGGCGATAGCGTGAACACGAAATACCCTGAATACTTTCCATCACTCACCATCGATGGCAATCAATTGATCTTCACGAGGCAGGTGAATTACATGAATGAAGATTTCATTGGGACTTTTAAAAAAGCAGACGGTTCATGGTCGGCTGCAACTCCTCTTCCCGGTGAGATCAACACAGATCGTAATGAAGGCGCACAGAATATTTCACAAGACGGTAAACTGCTGGTGTTCACCAGCTGTGATGCACCCGGCGGTTTTGGCGGATGTGATTTATTCTATTC
>REAQ01000215.1 GCA_004294195.1 Sphingobacteriales bacterium
TCCGGGGCAAAGCCGAGCCGATGCATGCCTGTATCTATTTTCAGGTGTACCGGAAATTCCTGAATACCCTCGCGTTGCAAAAACTGGTTGAATCTGTCAAGCATCTGGAAAGAAAATATCTCTGGCTGCAGATCATCATTGACTAAAGCAGCAAAAATAGCTTCCTCGGGGTTCATCACCATAATGGGTAACCGAATACCGGCCCTTCGCAATTCAACGCCTTCATCTGCATACGCCACTGCGAGGTAGTCAACTTTGTGAAACTGTAAAAGATTGGCGATCTCAAAACTGCCGCTACCATACGAAAAAGCCTTGACCATCACCATGATCTTCGTGCCTTTCTGTAATATGTTCCTGTACGTTGTCAGGTTCTGAGCCACCGCACTCAGGTTCACTTGCAATACCGTCTGGTGCCACTTGGTCTCCAGTAAAGCGCTGATCTTTTCAAAAGAAAAAGCTCTGGCCCCTTTGAGCAAAATGGTCTCTTGCTGAAAAGCGGTTTGGGAAAACGATTGGATAAACGCCGTAGTATCTGCGTAGAATTCTGCTTGTGGAACAACCGTCCTAAACAAGTCAGCATACGCATTGATCTTGTTACCGATACCAACAAAGCGTGTGAGCGCATGACGCTTCACCAAGCCCGCGATTTCCGTATATAAATCTTCTTCTTTCTTACCACTCTGCAACAGATCGGAAAGAATCAAAGTGCGCTTCCGATGTTGCCGCTGCTGGCGGAGAAAATCCAACGCAAGCTTGAGAGAATCCAGATCCGCACTGTAACTGTCGTTAATGATGGTGCAGTGATTGATCCCCTGCCGCATATCAAGTCGCATAGACAATGACGGGATATCCTTCATCATGGATATAGAACCCTCTGCGGTACCCAGCAGCTCCAATACCGCTGCGCAGGTCATCGCATTCTCTTCGGCGATGGTACCCGTGAATGGAATGGTGAATTGGCGCTCAATATCCTGATAACGGTAATGTATAGTTGTATGTGATCCTGAAGGCTCTGCAGAGAGGAGTTGCAGGTCCGCCAAAGCAGACTTGCCCCAGCCAATAATTCGAATGTCTCTTGAACTGGCAAATTTCTTGATCTCATCACTCAGCAATACCTGATCAGCGGGATATATCAATTGCCTGCTGTGTGCAAACAGTTGCAGTTTTTCCCGGATCTTTTCTTCCATACTGCTGAACCCTTCACTGTGTGCATCGCCGATGTTGGTGAACACCCCGATGGACGGACGGATCATCGGTTCCAGTTTTTGCATTTCCCCTGCCTGGGAAATGCCTGCCTCAAAAATTGCCAGGGAATGGGAGGCAGCCATCGGCCATACACTCAACGGCACGCCAAGCTGAGAGTTGTAGCTTCTTGGACTGCGGACAATCGAAAATGATGGTTCCAGCAAATGGTTCAACCACTCTTTCACAATCGTCTTTCCGTTACTCCCCGTGATCCCGATCACCGGAATATCAAATGAAGCCCGATGTGCAGCAGCAAGCTGCTGAAGAGCTTGAAGTGACTCCTCAACAAGGATAAATACTGCATCAGGAAACTGCTGATTCAATCCTTCCTTACTAACCACAAATACACGTACACCTTGCTGATAGGCTTCAGGGATAAACACATGTCCGTCTCGTTTGTCACCATGGATGGCAAAAAAAACAGAACCCGCAGGATCCGTGATCTTGCGGGTATCGGTTACCAAATGATCAATCAGCACTTGTACAGAAGGCCATTCTGCATGGCCACGCACGAGGCTAATGATCTCTTGTATGGAATATCTTGCCATAGATGAAGGCTATTCTTCCTTGGTTGCGATCTTACGCTTACCATGGTACATGGAATACAAAATGGATCCGGCAATACAGGCAACGATTACACCCAGACTCACGAAGATGGATATACGAATATCAAAGTACTCGATGAGCATCTTAATACCAATAAAGATGAGCACGATTGCAATACCCTGCTGCAGATAATCAAATTTATCCACCGCACCCCTCAGCAAAAAGAAGAGCGAACGTAAGCCGAGGATCGCGAAGATATTGGAGGAATAGATCACCAGAATATCATCAG
>REAQ01000013.1 GCA_004294195.1 Sphingobacteriales bacterium
GCATTCAACAAGGCATCGATCCCAAAATATCTCTTTAACTCAAGATGTGTCCAATGGAAAAGTGGATTGCGCCAGGTATATGGAACGGTTTCTGCCCATGCACGAAACTTTCTTCGATCATCAGCATCACCAGTTATCAATTCCTCCGGAACACCATTGGCGCGCATCGCTCTCCATTTATAATGATCACCCTTCAACCAAAGTTGGGTAATGTTTGCATACGCTTTGTTTTCCGCCATCTCCTGTGGCGACAAATGATTATGATAATCTATGATGGGCTGGTCTTTGGCAAATCCATGATAGAGTTCTCTTGCAGTGGAACTATTTAACAGGAACCACTCATCGTCTAAAAATGATTTCATCGGCTGATCATATGTTGAATGGTTTTAGAAACGCCCTGCCCCAGCATGCCTTTCAGCAACTGGATTACCGCATCCTTGAAGCCTGGGAGCTGGCTAAGATCTTTACCCCATAACACTTCACTTTTCATGACCTTATCTACAAGTATATCCGCAGGCAAAGATGCCCACCAGTCCATGAATAGTTTTGCATGGTCATCTTTGATTGGATATTTTTCGCCCCGATGCACACCGTAGTAAACACCCGCCTCCACCGTAACCGGCTTGGTGAAGAAAATATACGCAGCGAAACTGGTGGCCATCATCATCGGCACCTTATCGTGCACAGTATACCATCTTTCCAGCAGGGGCAGATTGCGCATCCGCATCTTTGAACTATACTGAAGGGTGATATTGATCCATGGATGATCGATATATGGGTTAGCAAATCTTTCACGCACCTGCCTTCCATATCGCTGCACGTTTTCTACGGATATGGTGTATGGTATGGAAGGACTAATCTCTTCATCCATGAGTTTATGCATGAAGACAGAAAATTGTGGATCCGCCACTGCATCTCTGGTAATGCCGAAATCAGATAAAAAAGCCGGACCACAACAAAAACTGTGGGTTCCATTCAACAGCCGAAGCTTGAGTTCTTTGTATTGATCTATATCCGGCACGATCACCAGCCCTTCATCTGCGCTATGAAAACCGATCTTCTCTTTGATCTTCTCATCACCTTGGATGGCCCACAACCTGAATACTTCGCACATGGTCAACAGGTCATCGTGATATCCCAATCCTTCTTCAATTTTTTTTTGCACATCCGGCTTTGGCCTTCCTGGCACAATCCGGTCTACCAGTGAATTACAAAACGCGTTGTGCGTTATGATCCAAGCGATGGCATCTTGTGATACCTGGTTGTAGTGTGCAAGTTTCAACACAATATTTTTGAGCTGGTCTCCATTACCGGTGATCAGTTCAGTAGGAATGATCACAGTTCCGGATGCAGGATCTCCTTTAAAAAATCGCCATCGCTCCAATAGCCAGGCAAGCAATTTTCCGGGATAAGAAGAAGGCACTCCCTGGTGAACATCTTCTTCAACGTAACTGATCCCCACTTCAGTGGTGTTGGAAATAATGATGGACACCTCTAGCTGACGAGCTGTTTCCAGGACAATGGGCCACTGCGTTGATGCATATAAAACCCTGGAAATGGCAGTACTGATCACGGCTTCTTCCTGTTCCTGACCGTTCTCTATTCCCCTGGCGCAAATGGTATAGAGATTGTCTTGCTGCGCATATATGGAAGGGTCGCCCTCCGTTGTAGACTTCACCACTATCACTCTACCACCAAAAATACCGGCTGCATTTGCTTTATGTATAAAATAGTCGGGCAAGGCCCTAAGCAAAACCCCCGTACCAAATTGAAGCACTTTCTCTGGAAGCGTCAAAGTGGAAAGGCTGTTGGATGGCAAATTCAATCGCGATAATTGCATGGCCGTTTAAGATAAGGAATTCTCCAAAGGGAATTGATCAAACCATGTTATCCAAACCCTCCGCATGGGGAAAAAACCAGATGAGTTACTGTGTATTGCACCACTTTATCCCAAGTGCGAATCCTACATTTGTATGATGAAGGACTATTTGGCCGGGTTGAACGAAAAACAGAGAGAAGCAGTTGAACATATCCAGGGCCCACTCATGATTGTGGCAGGTGCGGGCAGCGGAAAAACCAAGGTGCTCACCACCAGGATCGCACATCTCATGGCCAACGGCGTGGATTCCTTTCAGATCCTCGCGCTGACATTTACCAATAAGGCCGCCAAGGAAATGAAGGAGCGCGTTGAGCACATGCTGGGCAATGGCGATGCACGCAATTTATATATCGGTACGTTTCACTCGGTTTTTGCACGTATTCTCCGCACAGAAGCGACGAAAATGGGCTACCCATCGAATTTCACGATCTATGATACGGATGACGCGAAGAGTGTGTTGAAAACGGTGATCAACGAGCTAAGTCTGGATGATAAGCACTATAAACCCAACACCGTTTATAACAGGATCTCATCGGCCAAAAACGCCCTGGTGAACGCCGAGGATTACGCCAATGATTATGGCCTCCAACAGGAAGACATGCGTTCCAACCGCCCCGCCATTGCACAGATCTACAAGGCCTATGTGGCCAGGTGTTTCAAAAACGGCGCGATGGATTTTGATGATTTGTTGTTGAAGTTTTACGAGTTGCTTTCCTTCTTTCCGGAGTCGCTTCACAAATACCAGCATAAGTTCAAATTCATCCTCATTGATGAGTATCAGGATACCAACCCCGCGCAATATGAGGTAATCAAATTGCTGGGTGCGGCGCATGAAAATGTGTGCGTGGTGGGCGATGATGCGCAATCCATTTACTCTTTCCGTGGTGCCACGATCCAGAATATTTTACAGTTTCAGAAAGACTACGATAATGTGAAGGTGGTGAAGCTGGAGCAGAACTATCGATCCACACAAAACATTTTGAACGTTGCCAACGAAGTGATCGGCAACAACAAGGGGCAGATCCCAAAGGAGTTGTGGACCGATAATAAAGAAGGAGAAAAGATCCGCCTGATCCGCACTGCATCGGATAATGAAGAAGGAAAATTTGTGGCCGATACGATACAAGAGCAGAAGCTGCGGAACCATTATCATAACCGCGACTTCGCGATTTTATACCGTACCAATGCGCAATCGAGGGCCTTTGAAGAATCCCTGCGTAGGATGGGCCTTGCTTACACGATCTATGGTGGCATGAGTTTTTACCAACGCAAGGAGATCAAAGACTATATCGCTTACATGCGGATGGCGGTGAACACGCGTGACGAAGAAGCGTTGAAGCGGATCATCGGTTATCCCATTAGGGGCATCGGCAAAACCACGATCGATAAACTGGTGCTGTTTGCGAATGAGAAGCAGCTGACAATGTGGGAAGTGGTGGCCAATGCTGCAATGTATGGCTTCAAAGGCAACACCTTAGAAGCGCTGGACCAGTTTGTGACAATGATCAAGAGTTTTACGTCGATGCTGGAAACCAAGAATGCCTATGAAGTAGCAACGCATATTGGTAAACAGACCAATCTCGTGAAAGAGTTGTTCAATGATAAGAGCACGGAAGGTATGCAGCGCTATGAGAACGTGCAGGAGTTGTTGAACTCCATTAAAGAGTGGGTGGAAAGTCCGGACAACGAAGATGGCGAGGTGCTTAGTAAATCCCTTGGTGCTTACCTGCAACAGATCACACTGCTCACAGATGCTGATGAGAAAGATCCCAATGCAGATACAGTAAAGCTGATGACCATTCACGCGGCAAAGGGGCTGGAGTTTTCCTGCGTGTTTGCTGCGGGGTTGGAAGAGATGTTGTTTCCCAGTGCGATGAGCATCAACACCCGCGAAGAGCTGGAAGAAGAGCGACGATTATTTTATGTGGTGATCACGCGTGCCAAAGCGCGTTTGTGGATCACGTATGCAAATACACGATATAAGTTTGGGCAGCTTGTTCAGAATGAGCCATCGAGGTTTATCGATGAGTTGCCGGAGCCATACCTGGACCGATCTTTTGCCGGCGGTGGCATGCGCAACCAGGCAGGTGGGTTGGGAACCAACGCCTTCGACAGGATGCATGGCGGATGGCGGAACAATAACAATGCTGCCAAAGAAGCCGAGATCAGGTATGGTGCGCCACCGTCTAAGAACAGCACACCTTCTTATATGGCGCCGAAAACGCCGGGTAAACTGGTGGAGCACAAGCCCTCCGAAGATTTTACCGCCAGCGATACCAGCAATCTGCAAGCGGGGCAAAAGGTAGAGCACCAGAAATTTGGTTTCGGCGAAGTGGTGAAGATGGAAGGCGCCGCCCACAATCCTGTGGCCACCATCAAGTTTGAACTGAATGGAGAGAAGAAGATCATGTTGAATTATGCGAAACTGAAAATTGTGTCATAATAATTATTTGAAACAGTTTCCTGGCTACCAAGTGGTGATTTTGAATGATAAATCGAAAGATTTGTCGTCCAAACTGAAAGTATATGCGAAAATTCCTGAGACTATCTATGGTCATGATCCTCGTTACGATGTTTCACCTGAATTGTTCCAGCCCGGCTGCCGGTCTGATGAGCACATTGGGTAAAACACCTGAATTGTCTTCTTTTGCTGGCCTGCTGAATAGCGCGGGCGGTGCCAATACCCTCAGCAGCCTGGTGGGTAAAAATCCTTTCACCATGCTGATCCCCAGCAATGATGCATTGAAAAGTGTACCAACCGATCTTTTACAAAGCCTGACCAAACCAGAAAACAAGGCGCAGCTGGAAAGCCTGTTGAAAAAGCACGTTCTGCCCGGAAAAGTAAGTGCAGATGACATCGCCAAAGGCGGCCTGAAAGACGCTTCCGGCAATGCACTCAACCTGAATGGTGCAAAAATCTCCAAATCTGTTCCAACGAAGAATGGATTGATCCAGATTATTGATAAAGTACTTTGATTTAGTTCGCGGGTACGCAGAATGGGAGAAGATAAAGGGAGAAGTTGGAAGGGCAGCCTTCGCACTTCTTCCTTTATCTTCTCCCTTTTATATCAAGTCTGTAACAATCTTCAAAAATTGGCAACATACCTAAAGCATGAGTGATCCGCAGCAGTTCCTGGATCTGGTTGAGAAACATAAGGGCATCGTTGTCAGGATTTGTAGCGTGTATGCAAAGAGGCGCGATGAACGGGATGACCTGTTTCAGGAGATCATCGTGCAACTTTGGCGCGCATGGCCCGCATTTGAAGGGCGGTCTCAGTTCTCAACCTGGATGTACCGGATCTCATTAAATACAGCGATCTCAGGGTTGAGAAAAAAAACAGCGCCCGTGGTTTTCATTGACCATGACGCTATTCCGGAATTGATGGATCCGGGGACCGATCTGCACAAAGAAGAACAACTCAGTCTGCTTTACCAGGCCATTCGCGAATTGCCGGAGATCGATAAAGCACTGGTGATGCTGTATCTGGATGATCATAGCTATGAAGAAATGGAAGTGATCCTGGGTATCAACCAAGGCGCGTTGCGTACCAAGATGAACAGGGCCAAAGAAAAATTGAAGAAAAACATTGAACGCATACAACATGGAGCTTGAACAGTGGAAAGACATCTGGAAAAAACAGGAGGATAGCCCCACGCCATCTCTTCGGGAGATGTTGGGCAAGCCATCCAATAGTCCCATCGCCAAGATGAAGCGAAACCTGATCTTTGAACTGATTGCCGTTTTGATAGGTTTCGGGGTGGTTGTGGTGTACTACCTGACCGCGTATAAAGGAAGGTTTCAGGAAGTGGGCTGGCTATACCTTGCGATGATGATCATGTTCATCGTCTATTTTATTTTCAAGTGGCGGCTGTTGACCAAAATGGAATGCATGGCATGCGAGGTGAAAAGTAATTTGATGAAGCAGGTGCATACCCTGGAAAAATATGTAAATTTCTATCTTATTGCCGGAACAGCATTGATCCCCATCGTGATCATATTCTTTTATGTTTTCACACGCATTCATTTTCCTCAGGGCATGCGGACATTTCCAAGTCCATCCACTACAACATCTTTGTTTAAGTCATTGGGTATCTTGGCGTTTGTTTGCCTGACCTCAACCATCGGAATGTTTTATATCAATAAATGGTATATCCGTAAATTGTATGGAAATCAGATCGCCCGTTTGAAAACGATGCTCGATCAGCTGGATTAAATAACACTTGATTATGAAGAATGTATTGTTGATCGCATGTTTGCTGAGTTTATTCGCTTGCAGCTCATCGAAAAAAACCACAACTGTTACGCCACCCAAGGACGAAGTGGTGATTGAAAACGCACTGCTGTGGCAGGTTTCAGGGAAAGGGCTCAGTTCGCCATCTTACGTGTACGGAACCATTCACATCATCTGTAAAGAAGACTTTCAGTTCTCCGGTACATTGAAAGAAAAATTCCGCGAGGCGAAGAACATCTACCTGGAACTGGACATGGATGATCCCAACATGATGATGAAAATGGCTTCGCTCAGCATGATGAAAGGGCAGTCCATGAAAGACCTGATGTCGCCGGCGGACTATACTTATCTTTCCGCATATGTGAAAGATTCACTGGGCATGCCGATGATGTTGTTCAACAAAATGAAGCCCATCACACTGATGAGTCTTTTGTATACCAAAGCCCTTCCCTGCTCTGCCAGTGAGAGCTATGAGCAAACCATGGTGACGATGGCGAAACAGCAAAAGAAAGATATCAAAGGCCTGGAAAAGATCGAAGACCAGATGGCGGTGTTTGATAAAATTCCTGATTCAGTGGAAGCAAAGATGATCCTGGATATGATCAAAAATATGCCGGAACAAAAAGTACAGTTTGCACAAATGGTGGCTGCATATAAGAAAGAAGATCTAAGGTCTCTTTCAAATGCTATGAGTGAATCACCGGAGTGGAAAGGGTTTGAAGACATCATGCTTTCCAATAGAAATAAAAACTGGATTCCGGTGATGGAAACGGCGATGAAAGAAAGCACTACGCTATTTGCGGTGGGAGCAGGACATCTTTATGGAAAAGAAGGAGTTATTAACCTTTTGCGTGCGACGGGATATACCGTTACGCCGGTGGTGCAGGATTTTATTCAGAAAGCAGTAGTGGCAAAGTAGGCAAGCCAGGCATACAGTAATACAGGCATTCAGTAAATCAGATTTGGAATCCGGGAATCTGGGAAGCCAGAATCCTGAATTCCGGAGTTCAGAATTCCCGGTTTTCAGGTTTCCAAGATTCCCGGCTTCCAAACCAGATCTCCTGTATGACTGTATTCCTGAATGATTGGCTTGCCAAACTACGCCTGAATAGTTGCCAAATCTCTATCAAACATATAGTGCCCTGCTTTATCATCACCAATAAGCTTCAGCTTATCCATGATCTTCCTTGCCAGCGCTTCTTCCTCAATCTGCTCACTCACATACCACTGTAAGAAATTATGGGTGGTATAGTCTTTCTCTTTCAGGCATATGTCTACCAGTTTATTGATCTCGCTGCTCACATGAATTTCATGATCCAGCACCTGCTGGAACAGCGCCTTAATGCCAGTGTATTTGGGTGCCGGCTGTTTCAGCGCGGGAATAACGGCATGACCGCCCCTTTCATTGATGAACTTAACGAGTTTCAGCATATGCATACGCTCTTCGTCTGAGTGCTTATACAAAAAGCCGCCGATGCCTTCGTATCCCTGCACTTCTGCCCATGAAGCCATCGCGAGGTACACCTGGGAAGACTCGGCCTCCAGCAGAACCTGTTGATTCAGTGCCTTTTCGATCTTCGTAGATAACATAATGAAGAAATTTTAGCTAAGGTAGTTAATTTACGATTTTGGAAATTTTATGGCCTTTCCGGCTTTACAGCGGGCCCTTTAACAGCTAAAAACAAAAAAACCCTCCCGTTGTTAGTAATTTTGTGATTCTAAATTTTGGCATATGATTCAGACAGGCAGCCCCGCGATCAGCATATATACGGAAATGACGCCCAACCCCGAGACCATGAAGTTTGTGGCCAACAAGCTCTTGTATCCCGGTAAAAGCATCGATTTCCCCGATATCGAAGCAGCCGGCCCTTCGCCGCTTGCCGCTGAATTGTTTGGTTTTCCCTTCGTTAAAGCGGTTTTCATCGCCAGTAATTTTGTGACCATCACCCGCACAGCTGAGGCCGATTGGGAGGAAATCAAGCCATCCCTGCGCCAGTTTTTGAAAGAATACCTGGAAGAAGGAAAGGCGGTGATTCACGAGGACCAGGTCCCTGCAGTAGAGAAAAAGGATGATGGTCCGATCTTCTCTGAAAATGCCGATGTGGTCCAGAAAGTCAAAGAGATCCTCGAGAATTATGTAAAGCCAGCCGTTGAGATGGACGGTGGCGCCATCCAGTTCAAGAAATTTGAAAATGGCGTGGTAACCCTGATGCTCCAAGGTTCCTGCAGCGGTTGCCCGTCTTCCATGATCACCCTGAAATCCGGCATCGAGCAGATGATGAAGCGGATGATCCCAGAAGTGGAAGAAGTGGTGGCAGAGGCGGAGTAGGCATGGTGGCAGAGGGCACTGGGCATTACATTTTTATTTATATTTAACGCTTCTACATCGGAATACCTTTCCGATTCGTTACTGTCTTAGTACTTTCCAATTGTTCTTTTTAGCATTCGCATTTTAGGTTCTCGTTCGTTGTTTTTGTTCGTGTCATGCATCAATTGTTCACAACATTAAACGAAGACTATGAGGCTTTCAGAATTTCTATTGCTAGGTGAAGAAGAAAAGAAAAAGACCGTTTTGCACGATGCCATCCTGATCAGTAAGCGTAAAATTGAAAACGACATCGTGTTCCTGTTTCAGTTAGAGGGATTATACATTGAAGCGTATTGCGACATGCATCAGAAAGCGATTTCTTCATACCAGCGATTTCTTCATACCAGGTTTCCAACAACACGAGTATGATTGAGCCGTACTTGAATGCCATTCCCATTGGTGGATTGTTTCACTAGGAGGCATTTAGGCATTGAGGCATTGGGCACTTTACCCTCCCAGTGCCCAATGCCTAATGCCTTTATGCCAAATTAGGTAATACCGATTCTTTGTATTACCTTCGTCAAGTTATTTTGAGCCTCGCATCGGAATTTGTTAATTATCTGCTTTGTATTTTGCATCTTAGTTAGTTCCTTTCTCTTGCTTTCTCAAA
>REAQ01000216.1 GCA_004294195.1 Sphingobacteriales bacterium
ACTACAACCAGCGCACCAGAACCGATTTGTGCGAACAAGGGACCGGGGCAAGCGCCTGTCATCGCCCAGCCTAAGCCGAAGATGAGGCCACCATAAATTTGTCCTTTGTTGAATTTCTTATCCGGGATGGTGATCTTTTCACCATAGATGGTTTTGATGTTGAGTTTCTTAATCAGGAATACACTCAGCATACCCACGGCAATAGCGGAGCCAATTACTCCATACATGTGAAAGCTTTGCAGCCTGAACATTTCCTGGATACGGAACCAGGAGATCACTTCTGATTTGATCAGGATGATTCCGAAAAATGCACCCATGAACAAATACTTCAGCAGGTGCCACAGTGGTTGGCGCTCTTCCATATTGTTGACACACTGCGCATCCAGAGATCGCACTTCAAAGTCTTTGTTTTCTTCCAGCGATTTTACAAACGCGAGGTGGTTGGTATTTGTATTTTGCATTGTTCTGGAATTAGAGTTTCATGATAAAGGGTAAAATCAAATTGGCCATCACAAAGCCTCCGGCCATAAAGCAACAGGTTGCGATCACCGAGGGCCATTGCAGACTGGAGATGCCCATGATGGCATGACCCGATGTGCAGCCTCCCGCATAACGGGTTCCAAAACCCACAAGAAATCCGCCGATCACCATCAGGATAAATCCCCTGGCCGTCAATAAAGATGGCCAGCTGAATACATCTATTGGAACCAGGCTTGAATAATCAGTGATCCCGTATCCGGCTAATTCCTCTACCAGTTTAGGGTTTACCTGCACAGCGCTGGGGTCAGTCAAAAACAGGTGCGTCAGAAAACCACCCACTAGAATGCCGGCAACAAACAATAGGTTCCAGGATTCTTTTTTCCAATCGTACTTGAAAAAAGAAATGTTCGCAGGAATGCATGCCGCACAAACGTGGCGCAAAGAAGAAGAAATACCAAATGTGCGGTTGCCCAGGATGAGCAACAAGGGCACCGTCAATCCAATCAGCGGACCGGCAACGTACCAAGGCCAGGGCTGCCTGATCCATTCAATAATGTTCATGATATTCGCTTAAAGTGTATGACAAAGATCATTCAATATACCCGCTGTTTAAGTGACTCAAATCACAAACGGTAGTTCAGGATAAAGTTAAGGTGATGCATGTTAACTTTATTGATGATGGCCTTGGGGTCTTCCACGCTGGTTGCATTTAATTTATACGTGTACAACAGCTCCAGTTTCAGCCCTTGCAGAAAACCCGTGAAATCATAGGTGATATCCGTAAGGAACTGATGATAAGACGGCAGTCCATACTTGTTCATGGCATAGTTGGTGACCGATGGCAAATCGTAATAGCCATAGCTGAACTCAGTGGTCAGCCGTTTTTTGTCCCAGGTTCTGATGGCATTGACAGTCACGGCATGCAGATCCCCGAAACCTTCATTACGCTCTCTTTTTAAGAAAGTGTAGAATGCCTCCCGGCCCCATTCCCTTGGCGAGAGGAAGCGCCCATCTTTGGTGATGCGGGTGTAATTGAATAACAATTTCCCTTCCCTGGTATCCAGGCCCAGCCTGCCGGAAATGATATTCGCGGTCTGGTTGGGATCAAAATAGGTTTTAAGCGGATCTGTATTTCCGCCGTCTTTAACGGCCCGTTGGTAGGTGTACTGCAGGCCGGCGATCAATTTTTTCTTTCCCTGCAATGCAAAGATCCCATCGCCCTGGACCATGAATGTGTTCATGATCTCATCGATATAAAAATTCCAGGCCTGCAGCTGAATGTTCTGCTTTGGTTTATACTGTGCTCCCAAAACCGCAACGCCCGTTGATTCAAGATTGCCTTTGTAACCGGATTTGGCTCCATCCGTATTCACGCCCGTTGAATAAAGGCCTATTGATTCTCCCATCTCATACCACTCGATGGTCCCTCTTGGCGATACCCTCCTGATCCATCCGCCCTGGAGTTTGGTTTTTGAAATATCGTTGATCTCTGCCCAGTTGGCGCTCTGACCTCCAAGCCCTACGCGTTCAACGCGCCACCTCCATTGACAACGCAAGTGGCACTGTTGGTGGCGGCGGAGGTGGGGGAGG
>REAQ01000014.1 GCA_004294195.1 Sphingobacteriales bacterium
TATTTATTGTTGTTGCGTTTCCCGATGCTGACCACCAACCAATTTTATTGGCAAATAAGCATGGTTGTACGGAATAATCAATTCCTGATGGACCCACTTGAGCAATCATATGTCTTCCTGCTTGAAATTTGGAAAATAATACAACTCCATCGGCTGGAGCTGCGGGAGCTGTAGGACCCACAACATCGACTATATTTGGATTTGATAAAGATTTATATTTTGGTGGCGAGGTTTTATTGGCACCGTTTGATGTAGAAACGATTGCGCGTATTCCAAAAACAGTTTACGCTTTTCAAGGATGAGCACACCATAATAAGCGCGGAACACGTTGCTCTTCACACTGTCTTCCATCGCTTTTACATTGATGTCTGCATAACGCAACGCAGCATCTCTTGCCTGCAATCCTACAAACACATCAGGTTGGAACAAAAGTTGCTGAAAACTGAAGCCGATGGAGGATTGCCAAGGCACGCCAAACTGTGCCGGGAAAAACTGTGGTGGACCATTGGGCGACATAATGGGATTACCATTGCCATCTTTCACCCCTTCGGTTTCCAATACATTGTACACCGATGGGGACACGAAATCCGGTAATAGTGTCACCGGGATCGAGAAGAAATGCTGCACACCGAGCGATCCGTTAATCTGCGGCATGGCCTGGCCCTTAATCTCATTGTTCTTGGACTCCTGCAATCTTCTGTCGATCTTCAGGTTCTTGATCTCTGTCACATTCTTGATCGCGAAATCTACCGCTTCTCTTGCTGTGAATGCATAGTTCTTTTGAGCATTCACTTGTGCAGTCAGCAACAGCAGCAATATCAAGCCTGCGAGTCTTGTCCTGCCTTTTCTCATTTTTGCTTGCTTTTAATGATTCGTTCTTGTTGGTATTGTACGGCGAGGTCATACCCTATAGGGGACACCAGGCCAAATAGAAAATTCTCGAGTAACACTTTAGACACTTCCACGAGGTTGAATTCCGTGGCGGGAAAAACATCCTGGTTAAACATGATCATCATGGATTCCAGGCGGTACTTGGCCAGCACCGTAACATTGAGGTCCGCTTTGTACAGCCCTTCTTCCATTCCCCTTCTGAGATTCTTGCTCACCACTTCCATCAGGTAGATGTTTTTGTGATCCATGAACCGTTTGAAACTTTGGAAATGGAATTTGTGAAGGTCATAGAGGATATTCGGGTTCATACTTTGCATGTGGATTACGATCCTGTCCATCGTCAAAAACACCTCTTCCACTGCATTAATAGCCTGGACCTCACACTCATAACAATCTTTCTTAATATCTTCGATATCGTCCCCGATGATGGCATCTACCAGTTCATCCTTGTCTTTATACCATTGATAAATGGTTTTTTTGGATATCCCAAGGCCCACAGCGATGTCATCCATGGAAACCGAACGGATACCATACTTCATAAACAGGTTTTTAGCCTGTTCCCTGATCCTATCACGGGTATCTACTACATTTTCCATTGTCATATTGAAACCGATAAGGCCGCAAAACTACGGAAACTTTTTTCACGTTTCAAGTTTCCATCATCTTTTTTCACCAATCATGTAAAATAGGTTGAAGGGGGAGTGTTTAGGGGGAGGCCCTCCCCCCTAAACACTCCCCCTAAAAACTTCCCCTAAATACACCATTTGCGCCGTGATTTACCCTTTATTCCCTCTTTCCTTTGTCATACTTTTGGTTCTCATGAAGAATTCCAGGCTCAGGCAGCTCTTGCAATACTTTTTCCAGGGTCTTATCATCCTGGCGCCCATTGTGATTACAGGCTGGGCGGTGGTATCCCTCTTTAATTTTGTGGACGGGATCCTGCCGAATATCCTGTATATCTTGTTCCCTTCCACCATCGGTAACAACCCTGACGGTACGCCCAAGAGCTACCCGGGATTTGGCTTTATCCTGGTCATCCTCATCGTTATCGGCGTGGGATATGTTTCGTCTTCCTTTATTGTAGGAAGGTTGGTGCACCTTTTTGATCACTTGCTGGAGAGAACACCCGGCATCAAAGTCATCTACACCACGGTCAAGGATTTTTTTGAAGCCTTTGCCGGAAATAAGAAAAAATTCAACCGCCCCGTGCTGGTATCCATTGAGCATCCGGATGTATGGCAGTTGGGATTTATTACCGATGAAAATGTGAAGGACTTTGGTCTCAATGAACATGTAGCGGTGTACATCCCGCACTCCTATGCCTTCTCTGGCAGGCTGTATTTTGTGCCTCCTTCGCACGTAAAACCTGTCACGGAAGTAAGTGCAACAGATGCCATGAAGTTTGCGATTTCAGGTGGGGTGACCGAAACAGAACATGAAAATTAGTGAGATGGATTAAAAACGTTTTTATGAGGAGATTGATTTGTGGAGCGATGGCATTGCTCATGTTAAGCAGCCCACTGCCAGCCATGGCCTGGGGCTTTTACGGACATCGGTTGATCAACAGGATGGCGGTTTTCCTGCTTCCGCCGGAGATGATGATCTTATACAAACCGCAGCAGGGCTTTCTGATGGAACATGCGGTTGATCCAGACAAACGCCGATATATTGTCAAGGAGGAAGGACCCCGGCATTATATGGATATGGATCACTACCAGCCCTGGGACAGCATTCCTGCCTCATGGTCCAAAGCCATTGAAAAGTATGGAGAAGACAGTCTTTACAAGCACGGCATCGCGCCATGGTGGATCCAAATAATGATGGGCCGGCTCACCCGGGCTTTCGAAAAAAAAGACAAGGCCGCTATTCTTAAACTGTCGGCTGACCTCGGCCATTACATTGCAGATATCCATGTTCCACTGCATGCCAGCAGCAATCACAATGGTCAGCATACCGGCCAAAACGGTATACACGGTTTTTGGGAATCGAGGATCCCCGAATTATTTGCAGAAGAGGAGTTTGATTTCTTCATCGGCAAGGCCAACTACCTACCCAGTGTTTCCGCAATGGCATGGCGCGTGATCAGGGAAAGCGCAAAAGCAGCAGATACGGTGCTTTCAGAAGAGAAAAGACTGAACGGCATGTTTGCCCAAGACGGTAAATATGCATTTGAAGAGCGCAATGGCCTCCTGGTGAGGCAATACTCCAGCGCTTACAGCAAAATATACCATCGCCAGCTGCGGGGCATGGTGGAGCGCAGGATGCGCGCATCCATACAAATGGTGGCCAATTGCTGGTACACAGCCTGGGTAAATGCCGGGCAACCGGACCTCAGATCCCTCGCTCCGCTACCGTTTACACCAGCTGATGAACGGGAATGGGAGAATATGAACCAACAATGGAAAGAGGGCGCAGTCAAGGGACGCTCTTGTACAAATTGACTACATTCGCGATTCGAAATCCCAGCACCGTGACGCATAATTTTAACGCAGGGCCCAGTATCCTTCCCCGTGAAGTTTTTGAAGAAGCATCCAGGGGCATCCTCGATTTTAATGGAACCGGCTTATCGATCCTCGAACTTGGTCATAGGACCCCCCTGTTTGAATCAGTACTGGAAGAAGCCAGCCAAACCTTAAGGGAACTCATGCATCTGAACAGCGACAAAGAGATCCTGTTCCTGCACGGCGGCGCATCAACACAATTCTTCCAGGTGCCCATGAATCTTTTAAATGAAGAGGAGACGGCAGCCTACCTGGATTGTGGTGTGTGGGGCATAAAAGCCATCAAGGAAGCAAAACTGTTTGGGTATGTGGAAGTGGTGGCCAGTTCAAAAGAACAAGGCTATACCTGCATTCCTAAAAACTATACCGTACCTGACAACGCACGTTATTTTCACTTCACTACCAACAATACCATTGAAGGAACGGAAATGTTTTCCATTCCCGAGGTGAACGTACCGCTAGTAGCAGATATGAGCAGCGATATTTTATCGCAGGAAATGGACTTCAACCGCTTCGGACTCATCTATGCAGGTGCGCAGAAAAACATTGGCGCAGCCGGTGTGAATGTGGTGATCGTAGACAAGCAGATGCTGGGTAAGGTACATCGCAAGATGCCATCCATGATGGATTATCAGTTACACATTGATAATGGATCCATGTTGAATACACCACCAGTATTTGCCATCTATGTTTGTTTGCTCACCCTCCGTTGGGTGAAGAAAAAAGGAGGCATTGCCGCAATGGAAACCCTCAATAAAGCAAAGGCAGATCTGCTGTACAATACACTGGATGCAAATCCTTTATTCAAGCCAACCGTTGCCAAAGAAGACCGGAGCAGAATGAACGTGGTATTCACGATGGATGATCCCGAAAAAGAAAAACAATTCCAGGAAGCCTGCAAAGCCGCCAATATGGTAGGCGTGAAAGGACACCGCTCCGTTGGCGGATTTCGCGTTTCATTATACAACGCATTACCTCTGGAAAGCGTCATCGCACTTACAGACCTTATCAAATCTTTCTAATATGGCTCAGATAGCCCCGTTCAAAGCCCTTAGACCCAACGCAAGTGTAGCAGAAGCTGTGGCGTCAAGACCCTATGATGTACTCAATACTGCGGAAGCAAAACAAGAAGTAGCCAATAACCCCCATTCTTTCTTGCACGTCACCCGGTCTGAAATAGACCTGCCGAATGACGTACATGTGTATTCCAGATTGGTGTATGATAAAGCAAAGGAAAACCTGGAGGCCATGATCAGCCAGGGTGTCCTTGTACGGGAAGGAAAACCCTGCTATTATATTTATAAACTTGTGATGGGAAAGCGCGAACAGACCGGACTGGTTTGCGTTTCATCGATCGATGATTACAATAACAACGTCATCAAGAAGCATGAGTTTACGCGGCCTGAAAAAGAAACAGACCGGATCAACCATATCCGGATCACCGGCGCACAAACAGGAAATGTTTTTCTGACGTATCGCAACAATGCAGAGCTGGACAGCCTGATAGACGGTTGGAAAAAAAATCATAGCCCGGCTTACCAGTTCAGGGCCAATGATAAAATAGAACATACCATCTGGGTGGTGGATGATGAAACTACCATCCACATGATTACCGCAGTCTTTGCCAACAATATCCCGTACACCTATATTGCAGACGGCCACCATCGCGCAGCCAGTGCAGCAAAGGTTTTATCGGCCCTGGGTACAGAAGCCTCCGCAGACGCAAAGTATTTCCTGACAACACTTTTCCCCGCCAACCAATTGAGCATCATGGATTACAACAGGGTGGTCAAAGATTTGAATGGGCTTGATCAGGAAGACTTCCTCTCCGCGTTGCACGATGATTTTGACATTGCACTCAGCCCGGAACCCATTGCACCTTCGGCACTTCATGAATTTGGTATGTATCTAAATGGACAGTGGTATATCCTTACGGCAAAAGAAGGTACCTGGACAGAAGACCCCATCGGGGTGCTGGATGTATCTATCCTTTCACAGAATATACTGGACAAACACCTTGACATCAAGGACCAACGTACAGATAAACGAATTGATTTCGTTGGAGGTATCCGCGGATTGAAAGCACTGCAGGATAGGGTTGACAGTGGGGAGATGGCCATTGCCTTCAGCCTGTATCCTGTTTCTATTCAGCAATTGTTTGATATTGCTGATAGCGGAAATGTAATGCCGCCAAAAAGCACCTGGTTTGAACCCAAGTTAAGGGATGGCTTACTTACCCATTTGATCTAAGCATATGAATCTTTTGATCCGAACATTCACACTTGCATTTACCCTTATCTTCAGCCTTTGTACCCAGGCCCAGGACATACAGAAACAACTGGAAACGGCGCGGAACTTTTCCCGCACAGGTGACTTCGACAATGCCTTGCTGGTGTTGCAAAAGGCGTCACAACAAATGCCGGGTGATCTCGAGATCCAGAAAGAACTCGCGTACATTTATTTCCGTGCAGGCAATTACAAAGATGCTGTACCCGTTGCGCTGGCGCTGGCAGACAGAGAAGATGCCGATGTGCAGGCCTACCAGATCGCGGGGAATATTTACAAGGGTGTTGGGGATCCAAAAGAGTGCGATAAACTTTATAAGAAGGCACTGAAGAAATTTCCAAACAGTGGTGTGCTCTATTTTGAATATGGAGAATTGCTGCTGACGCAACAGCAACGCAATGAGGCCATCAAAATGTGGGAGAAAGGAATTGAGGTTGACCCATCCTATCCCGGCAACTACTACCATGCTGGTAAATTTTACTACTACACTGGCTCCAGTGCTGCATTGACCCTGCTTTATGGGGAGATCTTCGTGAACATGGAAAGTTACACGGTGCGCACGGCAGAGATCAAAAACATGTTGCTGGACGCGTATAAAAAATTCTACCTGAATAAGCCAGAACCTGCACAGGGTAAGAAGAAATCCCAGAATGGATTTCAACAGTCTGTGGCAGAACTGCTCTGGCAGCAGTCGGCCCTTGCAGATATGGGTGTAACGGCTGAATCCCTGACCATGATCAGAACGCAGTTCATTCTTTCATGGAATGAGACACTAGCGGCTAAGTATCCATATAAATTATTTGAGCATCAACAATACCTGCTTAGAGAGGGTATGTTTGAAGCTTACAACCAATGGCTATTTGGACCCGTTGCAAACATGCAGAAATACCAGCAGTGGGCCAATGCTAATGGCAAGAAACTCAGCGATTTCAATTATTACCAGAAGAACCGCATTTTCAAAATGCCGACAGGACAAAATTATCAGTAGTTTTCTGTATTTTCCTGTACTCAACTTTGCCATATGACCCCAACACGCTTGTTTGATTGTATCAACAATCAACTGGAGAAATTCCCTAAGGAAGATATGCTTGCTGCCAAAGAACCTGGTGGCACCTGGAAAAAATACAGCACGGCGGAAGTACGTGATATCGTAGATAAATTCAGTGCAGGGCTGGTCCACATGCATATCGGCCCCAATGATATGAGTATCGAGGGCAGGGACAAGATCGCAGTGATCAGCAATAACCGTCCTGAATGGATCTTTCTGGATCTGGCCGTGCAACAGATCGGCGCAGTACTCACCCCCATCTATCCCACCATTAGCGTACATGAACTGGAATTTGTTTTGAACGATGCGCAGGTGAAGCTCGTATTTGTGAACGATAAAGAAATGTACGAAAAGGTGCAGCAGGTGCGGCAGAAAGCACCAAGTGTAAAAGCGGTTTTCACCTTTGATTATTTCCAGCCTTCGCTGCACTGGAAAGAGATCCTCAGCAAAGCAACAGAAGCGGATATGCAAAAGGTGAAGTTGATCCGTGACAGCATCAAATCAGATGATCTTTGCACCATCATCTATACTTCAGGCACCACGGGTACGCCCAAAGGTGTTATGCTGAGTCACAAAAACATCCTCAGCAATGTGATGAATGTGGAAGAAGTGTTCAGACCCATCGTATCAGAAAAAGACGCCAGGGCCCTTAGTTTCCTTCCATTGAATCACATTTTTGAACGGATGATCAGCTACATCTATTTATACTTTGGCTGTTCCATCTATTACGCCGAGAGCCTTGACAAGATCGGTGATAACCTGAAGGAAGTACAACCCACTGTATTTGCAACGGTGCCCAGGCTACTGGAAAAAGTATATGAGCGTATCATCGCCAAAGGACATGAGCAAACCGGCATCAAAAAGAAATTATTCTTTTGGGCCGTTGAACTAGGTAATCGTTTTGAAGTGGATAAAAATCAGGGCTGGTGGTACAATACCCAGCTGGCACTGGCCAATAAACTCATTTTCTCCAAATGGCGCGATGGCCTTGGCGGAAACATAAAGGCAATTGTAACCGGTGCAGCGGCCTGCCAGGTTAGACTCTTGCGCGTGTTTACTGCCGGAAAGATCGTGATCATGGAAGGATATGGACTTACTGAAACCTCACCGGTGATTAGTGTGAATCGTTATGATGAAAAGAACCGCCGGTTCGGCACCATCGGTCCGGTGATCAAAAATGTAGATGTAAGACTGGCCGAAGATGGCGAGATCTGTTGTAAAGGGGATAATGTGATGATGGGCTATTACAAACAACCCGAGATCACCGCGCAGGTAATCTCTGATGACGGATGGTTCCACACGGGTGACATCGGCGTTTGGGTAGAAGATCGATTCCTGAAGATCACAGACCGGAAGAAAGAAATTTTCAAAACAAGTGGTGGTAAGTATGTAGCGCCGCAACCCATCGAAAACAAAATGAAAGAATCACCTTTCATTGAACAAATGATGGTAGTGGGTGCAGAACAGAAATTTGCCGGCGCCCTCATCGTTCCAAACCTCACCAACCTAAAAGACTGGTGCGGCAAACACCAGATTAATGCGAATACTTCTACGGACAAAATCCTACGGGATCCACGTGTGATAGAACTTTACAAAGGCATTGTGGAAGAATACAATCAATTGTTCAATCACGTAGAGCAGGTGAAAAAGTTTGAACTTCTTGAATCCGAGTGGACGATTGATGGCGGTGAACTTACGCCAACGCTTAAGTTGAAACGGAAGGTGATCATGGAGAAGTATCGGGATGCTATTGAAAGAATATATAACTAGCAATTGATGATTGGCAATTAACAATTAGCAATTGGCACTAGTAGCTGGTAGTTGGTTCTTAGTACCAGATACTAACATCCAAATACCAGTGCCAATTGCTATTTGTTAATTGCCAATTGTCAATTGCTAGTTATATATTCTTTCAATAGCATCCCGATACTTCTCCATGATCACCTTCCGTTTCAACTTAAGCGTTGGCGTAAGTTCACCACCATCAATCGTCCACTCGGATTCAAGAAGTTCAAACTTTTTCACCTGCTCTACGT
>REAQ01000217.1 GCA_004294195.1 Sphingobacteriales bacterium
GTATGACGATTCCCTTAAAGATAATCATTTGCGTTACGTCACTAATAAGTGCAACCGGATTCCGAAATGATATTTTTTCTACATTTGACCACCAACCAACATGAACAAATCATTCTTTATGAAGAATCAGTTATCACTCGCTGTTCTACTGATCGTATTGTCCTTAACCCTAAGCCTGCAGGGTATTGCCCAAGATGGCAACCCGATCACCCAACCAAAACTCAGGGAAATGATTGTCCAATTGGGTTACACTGTTAAAGACATCGATACTGCAAAGGGTAAAGAAAAATTTGAAATCAAGACCACCAAAGACGGCCTCGATGTACCTATTTTATACCAGATCAGCAGCAGTGGAAGTTATATGTGGCTGACGGTTTCTCTGGGTAATGCACCTGCTATTGAATCAATCCTAAATGCTTCCCTCCTGAAACAAAACGCAAAGATTCAGCCCTGCCAGTTTTATACAACAGAATCCGGAAAACTCATGATGGGATTAGCCGTAGACAATCGTGGTATCAATAACGCGCAGTTGAGAAGGTATACGGAATTCATTACCGGAAAGGTGGTGGAGACGAAGGCGTTCTGGATGAGATAACAACGGCAATGCGGTAATGTGGCAGTGCGGCAATGCCGAGTGCCCTATGCCTTAATGACTAACCTGTCTCCGACAAATTCCGGCAGCACATTTGCACCATCCGGTGTGAGACAATATCTTATATCTTTTTCGAGTCCAAAGCCCGTGAGGCGATGGTAATGTGATGCTTCATTCTCTTTCATGAAGCCGTAAAGATCCGGCTGCGCAGAACGATAGAGATTGAGCGCGATCCTGGAGCTGTCGCACTTGATATCAAAATGGTCTTTGACCCTGTCAATCACGGCCCCGGCAAACAATGTGTCCTCAATGTTCACGCGATCCTTCCACGCCGCACAACCCAACACCACATTCATGTTCTTTTCCATCAGGTGATCACAAACTGCACTCAGGTTCGGAAATGAACCCGTAATGATTTCCTTTGCGCCATTATCCAGCGCCATATGCAACAGCTTGGTCCCATTGGTTGTTGTCAATACAAGATCTCTTCCTTGTATAAATGAAGGCGGATATTCAAATGGAGAGTTTCCATGCTCAAGCCCTTCCGCAACTTTTCCATCCCGCTCACCTGCGGTGATGGCACCTATCGACATCCCGATTTCAATACATCTCGCGACAGTAGCTACGGGTATCACTGACTTCGCCCCGTTATGCAAAGCTGTTGCAATGGTGGAAGTAGCTCGCAGCACATCAATGATCACCACGATGGCGTCAGACACATCGTAAAGATGTACAAGTGCCGGAGAGAGGGAAGTGTATAATTGAGGCTTTGACATTTCTTTAATGCTAGGTGGGAGGTTGAGGGTTGGAGGTTGCAGATTTAAGCGAATGGGATCTTTACAACCTTGGCTTTCAGAAGTTTATCGCGCACTTCAATATATATTTCGCTGTCGAGGCCAGACAAGTCTGTACGCACATATCCGAGACCGATGGCCTTACCCAATGATGGAGATTGTGTTCCTGAAGTTACCCTGCCGATGAGATTACCTTCCGCATCTTTGATGCGATAGTCATGACGGGGAATTCCTTTATCGATCATTTCAAAACCGACGAGTTTTTTCTCAACGCCATTGGCCTTTTGTTTCTGGAGGTATTCGCTTGAAGTAAAAGGCTTGGTGAATTTGGTGATCCAAGCAAGACCCGCTTCCAGCGGTGTGCTGAAATCATCGATGTCATTTCCATAAAGGCAATACCCCATTTCAAGACGAAGGGTATCCCGGGCACCAAGACCAATGGGTTTGAGTCCCTTGGGTGCACCTGCTTCAAAAATAGCGTTCCAGATTTTTTCTGCGTTATCGTCCTTATCCTCGAAATAGATCTCTACGCCACCAGCGCCGGTATAACCCGTTGCACTCACCAATACATTTTCTGCATATATTAAAATTTTGGTCGATTGATGGCCAAGATCTAACAAAATGGTAGCGGGCCGGGCTGAAGGCAACTCTGGAAATGCCGATAGAGGTCTTGGGATC
>REAQ01000015.1 GCA_004294195.1 Sphingobacteriales bacterium
ATGCCTTTACAGGCGGCACCCGCATTGGGCATCGCGATCCTGATTGTTCCACTGTTTGATACCTTGCGCGTATTCTCGCTTAGGATCTTAAGCAGGAGGTCTCCTTTCTCTCCGGACCGTAACCACTTGCATCACCTGATGATGGATCACGGAATGTCTCATTCCGCCATTACTTATACGCTTGTAGGGATGAATATCCTTTTCATTGCGGCGGCTTACGCCATGCGGAACATGAATTGTACCTGGGTTATTGCATTGATGATTGCTTCGGCATCCATCGGTACGGGTATCCTGTATTATACATCCCGCAGGCATAAACTCCGGATTCAGGAAAGACGCATGCAGTTGCAGGATCCAGAGCTTACATCTAAGATTCTCCAGATCAAGAACAAGACCACTTATATTCACCCGGAGCAGAACTAAGGTAATTTTTAGTTCCATTTCAGTGCATTTTGTAGATTTACACCCACAAGATTAGACTATGGCAGACGATCTGAATGGAATTATTACGCATGCAAAAGACAGCATGACCAAGGCAATTGGGCACCTGGAGGCAGAATTGGTTAAAATCAGGGCAGGTAGGGCAAACCCGAGTATGTTTGACGGGCTTACTGTTGACTATTATGGTACACCAACACCAATTGGGCAGGTTGGTAATATTTCGGTCATGGACGCCAGAACGCTGACCATTCAGCCCTGGGAGAAAAATATGTTACAGCCCATCGAGCGTTCCATCATCGCTGCAAACCTTGGGGTAACACCACAGAATGACGGTATCATCATCCGCATCTTTCTTCCGCCGCTTACAGAAGAACGCCGCAAGGAGATTGTGAAGCGCGTACAGCAAGAGGGGGAGCATTCAAAAGTAGCGATCCGTAACATTCGCCGGGATGCCATCGAACACATCAAAAAATTAAAGAAAGACGGTCTGAGTGAAGACGCCGCCAAAGATGGCGAAGACGAAATTCAGGACATTACGGATAAGCAGATTACCATGGTAGATAAACACCTGGCATCAAAGGAGAAAGAGATCATGTCCGTTTAACGCCTGGCTACGTATACACCCGCCAGGATCAATCCTAAACATAACAACTGTGCAGTGGTGATCTGTTCACCTGCCAGGTATCCCCATGCTAACGCTATAAATGGGATACCATAGGTGACCATCGATGCAAAAAGTGCCCCGGCTCTTTTCATCAGCATGTAAAATAAAATGGATGCGATGGCCGTGCCGAAGATGCCGAGAACACCAGAGGCCGTTGTGCTATAGACCATATCCCGGGACCAATCCAGTGAGAAATAACCCGTGAATCCCAGAATGGCCAGTGCCGGGATGATCAGTGTTGAAAAGGCAATGGCGGCAAGGGTGATGGAAGGGATATGATTGAGCCTTTTGCTAACCATGTTTACATTCAGGCCATAAAAGATGGTGGCCAGCAGGATGAAACCGGCGTAAGAGATATTATTGAACGAGATATCCCTGCTCCCGGATACGATCATCAACACCAGTCCGGCCAGGCCCATGAGGATGCCCACCCATTTCCAAATGGAGGGTTTCAATCCGAAAAAGGCGACGCCAAGAACAACGGTGAACAGCGGTGTGAGGGCATTGAGGATACCGGCTATGCTACTGTCCAGCTTCGTTTCAGCGATGCAAAAAAGGTAAGCCGGAAAAAAGCTGCCAAGCAGCCCGGATAGAATGGTGTAAGGAATATCTTTGCGGTCAACCTTTCGGAGGTTTTTTACGGCAACAGGAACCAGAATGGCCCCAGCCGAGAATATCCGAAGGGAGGCAACCTGGTAAGCACTCAGGGTTTTCATGCCTTCCTTCATAAGAATAAAGGAAGAGCCCCAGATGATGGAGAGAATAACAAAAATGACCCAATTGATCAGGTTTTGGCCGTTTTTTTGCTGCATTAGAGCACAAAAGTCTTTCTTTTTGGCTTACTAAGCCCTAATCAGTCGGATAGCAATATAAATTGTTAAATGGCTTTAACAAATCATACCTTTATACATAAATTAAAAACGTAACATATGGGCTTTGTTAAAGAATTTAAAGATTTTGCCATGCGCGGTAACGTGATGGACCTCGCGGTTGGTGTGGTTATTGGTGGTGCATTTGGCAAGATTATCACAGCAATGGTTGATTCGGTTATTATGCCAGTTATTGGAATGTTTACTGGTGACGTGGATAAATTTGACAGTTTAACTGTTGGACCTGTGAAGGTGGGACTTCTGATTCACGCAGTGCTGGATTTCCTTATTATAGCCTTTGCATTGTTTCTTCTTGTTAAAGCGATGAACAGTATGAAGAAAAAAGAGCCGGAAGCTGCTGCGCCCGCTTTGACCAAATCCGAGGAACTGCTGATAGAAATCCGGGATGCTTTAAAAAAATAGTTTTCGTTTTTAAATCTATACACAATGAGAATTCTGCTTACAGCCGTACTGCTGGTGGCGGGTGTTTATGGTTTTGCCCAGGACGCATCCGTATCCGGTCTGAAATCCACTGCCGAGAAAACTTTTGATGAAGACACCACCCATAAATCCGGTTGGAAAAAAGGCGGATTGTTGAACCTGGGCCTTGCGCAGGGATCAACCAGCAACTGGGCTGCAGGTGGTGAGCCTTTTTCGCTGACCGTCACGAGTTATCTTAACCTCTATGCAAACCTGAAGAATGGTAAGAATAAATGGATGAACAACCTGGATCTGTTTTATGCCATCCAGCGGACTACTTCACAAGGCATGCGAAAAAACGATGACCGAATTGATTTGTATTCAAAGTATACCCGCCAGCTTTCTAAAAAATGGTCCTTTGGTGCCGTAGGAAATTTCAGGACACAGTTTACTGATGGCTATGACTATGGCAAAACGCCCAAGCAGCGCATCTCTGATTTATTTGCCCCGGCTTATCTGACACTTGCCCCGGGTTTTGAATGGGCTCCCACCAACTATTTCAGTGTGTTTATGTCGCCTGCTTCTGCCCGCTGGACCTTTGTAAAAAGTGACGTCGATAACCTCGGCCCACGTTATGGATTGGATCCAGGAAAAACCTCACGATTGGAACTCGGCGCTTTCTTATCGGCCAACTTCAAAAAAGATCTCGCGAAGAACATCACTTTCAAGAGCCGTCTGGATCTGTATTCCAACTACCTCAAGAATCCGCAGAATGTGGATATCTTCTGGACAAACGTGATAGCGATGAAAGTCACCAAATTCATTGCTGTTACATATAATTTCGATTTGATTTACGATGATGATGCAAGACTGTTTGGTCCAACCAACAGTGCACCGAGAACACAGATCAAATCTCTTTTGTCAGTAGGATTTGCCGGCAAATTCTAGAAAAGAAAACCTACATTTGAATAGCCAATAACTGATAACGCTTGAGTTATTTGTTATTGGTTATTTTTTTATACAGTGAGTTATGAATAATGCATCCTACCAGATAAAACTGCCGCAGTTTGAAGGTCCATTTGACCTGCTTTTATTTTTTATTGAGCGCGATGAGCTGGATATCTACAATATTCCCATTACAAAGGTGATTGAAGATTTCATGCAGTTCATTCACTCTACGGGAGAATTAAACATCGAGCTCAGTAGTGAGTTCATCCTGTTTGTTTCTACCCTGATGCGGATCAAGGCAAAAATGTTGTTACCCAGGAAAGAGTTGGATGAGCAGGGCAATGAGATTGACCCGAGGCAGGAACTGGTTGACAAGATCCTTGAATACAAGCGTTTCAAAGAAGCGTCAGCAAAGCTGGCAGATCTTGAAGCCACGCGAATGCTGATGGTGAAGCGCGGGAATGTGCAGCGTGAGCTGAATACACTTGGTGAAGAAAATGCAGAAGGTACCGAGATCCAGACGATCACGGTCTATAAGCTCATGAAGGTTTTTGAGAAAGTGATGAAGCGGTTGCATGAGCGCAACAACAAACCGCAACACGTGGTGTACCGCTACAATCACACCATGGAAGAAACGAGGGAATTCATGCTTTCCACGGCGCGCTGGGAAAAGAACATGGCGTTCGAGAAAATATTTGAAACGGCACAAGACCGCATCCACGCGATCTTTATGTTCCTGACTATTCTTGAACTGGTACAGATGAAACACCTGGAGATCCTGATCGGTGAAGGGGTGAATAATTTCATCATTGAGTACACGGAAGGTGGGGAAGTAGCGGGCGTGATGCCTAATGAATAACCCTTCATTGCCACATTGCCGCATTACCGCACTGCCACATTATTATTGTTGCTGGTAAGCAAAAATCAGAATATTCGCTGTGCTTCCCTGCGCTTCATTGGAGATCATCAGATTCCCATTGGGCATGAAAGTGATTCCTTCTGGTTGACGGAACATGGATTTATCCAAGGGATAAATAGCATTCAAACTACCGTCTTTCATGACCATTAACATTTTCTCGTTGGATGAAAGAATATATGTTTCACCCGTAACCGGATGAACAGCAGCAGCTGTGGGTTTACATCCCCATTTTTTCTTTCCGTATAGTTTAGCAATGGTTACAGTGTCGGGTGAATAATATGGATCATGATTGAAAGTGCCGGAACTGGTATCAAGGGAAAATGCCGGAACACGACCGTCTTTCAGTGTCAATGGTGTTTTGCTGATGAGAACGAGTTTTTGCCTGGACGCATCGAAAAAAATCGTCTCAAACTCCCAGCCTTTTTCGGGGAAGCTGAAGATGCGAACCATCGGACTATCTGTAAACGCCTTTTCTACGCGATGCACTTCGCCGTCACTTTTCACGGCGTACCAAAACGAACCATCTGTTGTGAGGTCTTCAAAATCACTTTTTTTAGCAAACTTGAATGGCTTACCAATGATCTTTCCCTGAAGATTCAACCGATAAAATTTTCCTTCTTCGTCGTTCAATGTCACGATCGTTGAATCCGTTGCAGTGTAGAAAATGCCGGAGACTTCATCCAGGTCTTCGTCCAGGATTCGTTTTTCCGGGTTAGACAGGTTGTATCCTGGCGGAGAAATAATCGGTTTTTTCTCTTGTTGTTTGCAGGCCAACCCAAATAAACACAATGCGGCGAAGGCGAGGGTTTTCTTCATACTGCTGAATTTATCAATATTATTGTATATTAACAATCGCAATCTTGAGTACATGGAATTGGACAAACTCCTCGCAGACATAGAGGCCCACATCACTGCTGAATTTAATGCCCATCCGGATCCGAGGTTGTTATATCATAATATCGTTCATACGCACGAGGTGGTATCTGCTGTAACTACCATTAGTGGTTATTATAATCTGCCTGCGGAGGATCGGTTTCCCATTCTTGCTGCCGCCTGGTTTCACGATCTGGCCTGGGCCTTCAGTGGAGGCCAGGACCACGAACGCCGTAGTGCTGATCTGGCCAGAAAATTTCTTGCAAGCAAGGGTGTGGACGAAACGCTGATCAAAGAAGTTGAGGCGTGTATCATGGCCACGAAAGTTCCCCAGCAAGCGCAGACACTCAAAGAAAAGATCATGGCCGATGCCGATCTCTATCATCTCGGCAAAAGCAATTTTCAGGAAAAAACAGATCTGCTTCGTGAGGAGACGGCCTTGCTGACCGGTGAAACATTAAGTGGCACAGCATGGCGAGCCCAGGTAATGCGATTCCTGGAAAACCACCAGTATTTCACAGAATTTGCGAAACAAGAGTTACAGAAGCATAAGGACGAGACTTACCAGTTACTGAAAGAAAAGCAGGAACGTAAACTGGCTAAAAAGGAAAAGGAAGCTGTGTTGGCAACCTCTCCTGATGCACCATTTATCAGTCCTATCCCAGACAAAATAAAGGAGAAAGACAAACCCTCCAGAGGAATAGAGACCCTGTTCAGGCTTACGTCAAGGAATCAAATGGATTTAAACGGACTTGCAGATAACAAGGCGGGAATCATGATCTCTGTTAATTCGATCATCATCTCTGTGATCCTTACTGTATTACTCCGTAAACTCGAAGATCAGCCGCACCTGGTTATTCCAACGCTGATCATGCTTACCGTGAACATCCTCACCATTATTTTCTCGATCCTTGCTACCCGGCCTAAGATCATTGCCAATGATTTTACCGCTGAGGACATCAGCAGCCGAAAGATTAATATGCTATTCTTCGGACACTTTCAGAAACTCAGTTTTGAGCAGTATAATACAGGTATCAAACAAATGTTGAAGGAGAAAGAGTATCTGTACTCCAGTTTGATCAAAGACATTTACTACCAGGGATTGGTGTTGAACAAGAAATACAAATACCTCAGTATCAGCTATACCATATTTATGTATGGATTGATTGTTTCTGTAGCTGCTTTTGGGATTGCGGTTTACGCTAATAGCTTCTAACAATTGACAATTTGTAATTGACAGTTAACAATTGGCACTAGTTTCTTGACTTTAGTTACTAGCGCCAATTGCAAATTTCCAATTGCTAATTGCTAATTGTTAAAGCAACGTTCATCATCTCACGCGCTGTTTCCTCAATCCCCTGTGCATCATATCCGCATTCCCTGTGGAGTTGTTTCAACGTGCCATGTTCAACAAGCCTGTCAGGGATGCCCAACATGCGAACTTCAGCATTGTATTGGTGGGCTGCCATGAATTCAAGAATGGCAGAGCCAAACCCACCCAAAACGGTTCCGTCTTCAACAGTAATGATCTTGCTGTATTTTGAAAATACTTCGTGCAACATTTCTTCATCCAATGGCTTCACAAAACGCATATCATAATGCGCTGCGTTAATACCATAGGTTTTGAGATTGCGAACAGCCTGTGTTGCAAAATTACCAGGGTGACCTATGGATAAAACAGCGATGGTATCGCCGTCTTTCAGTTTGCGTCCCGTACCTATTTCAATTTTTGCAAATGGCGCTTTCCAATCTGGCAACACACCTTCACCACGGGGATACCTGATCACCATGGGCAGGGTAGTGGATTCCAATTGTGCAGTATACATCAGATTGCGCAACTCTATTTCATTCATCGGCGCACTAACGATCAGGTTGGGGATACAACGCATGTAAGGAATATCATACGCACCATGGTGTGTTGGTCCGTCTTCACCAACGAGTCCTGCTCTGTCAAGACAAAGCACAACGGGTAATTTCTGGATCGCCACATCGTGGATCACCTGATCATATGCCCTTTGCATGAAAGAAGAATAAATGTTGCAGAACACGCGCATCCCTTGTGTGGCAAGGCCCGCACTGAGGGTAACGGCATGCTGTTCGCAGATACCTACGTCAATCGCACGATCCGGCATTTTGTCCATCATAAATTTCAGGGAAGATCCGGAAGGCATTGCGGGAGTGATACCCATGATGCTTGGATTCTGCTCCGCCAATTCAATGATCGTGTGGCCGAATACATCCTGATATTTGGGAGGCTGTGGCGTTTCGAACTTTTTCTTATAGATCTCACCGGTTACTTTATCAAACAAACCTGGCGCATGCCATTTGGTCTGGTCTTTTTCCGCGAGGGCATAACCTTTTCCCTTGGTAGTGATGATGTGCAGGATTTTGGGTCCCGGGATGTTTTTCAATCCTTCCAGCGTATCCACGAGGTTTATGATATTGTGGCCATCTATCGGACCAAAATAACGAAGTTTCATGGATTCAAAAAGATTGCTGCTTCTGGACACAAATCCTTTTACGGAGTGTTCAATCTTGCTGGCAATATCCCTGGCCACAGGGAGCTTGCTCAACGCTTTCCACACATCGTCCTTGATCTTATTATAGGTCTGGGAGGTTGTGATATCTGTCAGGTATTCTTTGAGCGCACCCACGTTTGGATCGATGCTCATGCAATTGTCGTTCAGGATGATCAGCATATTGGCATCTGCAACGCCAGCGTGGTTCATGGCTTCAAACGCCATTCCGGCTGTCAACGCACCATCACCGATCACGGCAACTGATTGCCTGTCCTGTTCGCCTTTTAACTTAGCGGCAATGGCCATACCCAGCGCTGCAGAAATAGATGTGGAAGAGTGTCCCACCCCAAAGGTGTCATATTCGCTTTCACTACGCTTTGGGAATCCGCTAATGCCCCCGTATTTCCGGTTGGTATAGAATTGATCTTTCCGGCCGGTAAGGATCTTATGGCCGTAGGCTTGGTGACCCACGTCCCAGACCAGCTGATCATATGGCGTATTATACACATAGTGCAGGGCCACAGAAAGTTCAACCACCCCAAGGCTGGCTCCAAAGTGACCGCCTTCTACGCTGACGATATCGATGATGTACTGACGAAGTTCGTCACAAACCTGATTTAGCTGTTCTTTGGACAGCTTCTTAAGGTCATCCGGCGAGTTAATTTCTTTCAATAATGGGCCTGGGATGTATTCCATGTGCACTTTATTATAGCAAGGGGCAAAATTACAACAGCCGGGGTTACCAGCTGCTGTAATTTATGCTAAAACTAACAAGAATAATGTTGGATTGTTCTGATGCTAGCGTTTTATCACCCGGAAACTCTCTTGCGAAAGGTTACCCAGGCTGGCGCGAAGAACATGTCGCCCTAGCCCATTCTACCCGCTATATCACCATTAGTCCAAAAGGCTTAATTTGGGTAGTTCATAACCATAGCTTTGTAACTAAGCATGCGCAAGTTTATCAGCCGGATTCCGCAGTATTGGCTCTACCAGGCGGTTGGTTGGGGGTTGTTTCTCCTGATCAATATTTTTTTCGCCATTTCTTTTGA
>REAQ01000218.1 GCA_004294195.1 Sphingobacteriales bacterium
TGGCAAAAGCCGAAGAATGGAGTTGAATTGTTTTATAGTTATTTCAGTACGAAGCTGGGCATCTTCAGCGGCTCGCATATCGGTAACGTGACGGATCTGTTGAATGCCATTGAGAGCGGAGATCCGCCGGACTATATTAAGAATGCCTCTTTTTCTTATGCCATCAACAGGCCCTATCAAAGCGTGCAGCACCATTTGTTCAAAGCAAAAGGATATGTACAAACAGGTGAATTCAGCAGGCTAAGTATAACGGGTTCTTTCCAGAACAACCATCGGAGGGAATATGATGTGGTGAGATCGCCGAGGAATAACCCACAGCTGGAACTTTCCCTGTACACTACGGCGCTTGACCTGGCTTGGGATCATTATAAGAGCAAGTACTGGAAAGGGACGGTTGGCGTTTCAGGTTCTTACCAACTGAATGATATCAACTACAGGTATTTCATTCCTAATTATGCAGGCATCAATGCCGGCGCATTCATCGCGGAAAAATATACAAAGGGTAACTGGGTTGCGGAGGCGGGCTTGCGGTATGATCTCCGTTGGTTGAACAACATCACAGATAATGATGCTTCGCCAAATGATGTTCTCATGGGCGATGCCAACAATCCCGGTGATCCATATGGAACAAGATCCTTCAATGGTTTTTCTGGTAATGCCGGCGTTACCTATAAACTGAAAAGATGGCGTTTCAATATCTCCGGAGGATCTGCATGGCGTGCACCACAGGTCAATGAATTATTTGCCGATGGGTTGCATCATGGTGCGGCAAGAATTGAAAAAGGGAAAGTTGATCTGGTTCCGGAGAGATCACTAGGCCTGCAGGCAGAAGTGGAGTATGCCAATGAGAAGTTCAATCTAACGGTAAATGGCTACTATAAACGCATTGATGATTTCATTTACCTGAAACCTACTTCCCCTCCGCAGCTGACCATCCGTGGCGCCTTTCCCACTTTTGAATATGACCAGACCGATGCCAGGATGACCGGATTGGATATACAGGCATCGTACATTTTTTTCAGCCATCTGAAGATTGCCGGAAAGGCAAGTATCCTTCGTGCATTTGACCTGCTTGCAGACGACTGGCTGATCCAGATGCCTGCGGACCGCTATGAAGCATCTGCTGAATACATGTTTGACGAGGGAAATAAATTCAAAGGAACTTATTTACGCGTCACCGGTTCACAAGTAAGGGAACAAACCAGGGTTCCGGCTACGGGGAATATTGAGATCAAGCATCCGGATGGAACCGTGACCATGGAATCAGATTATGCGCCTCCGCCGCTGGCATACACGCTCCTGGGCCTGGAAGCAGGAACCGATATTCATATCAATCATCGCAGCCTGGGGGTGATCTTTGGGGTTACTAACCTGCTGAATGTAAAGTATCGCGACTATTTAAACGCATTCCGATATTTCAGTGACGATATGGGAAGGAACATTTCCCTCCGTGTTAAAGTACCACTCAATTTTTAGTCAACATTAAATATAGAAAACCATGAAGAAGTACTTGTTGTTTTTGTTTGCAGCCTTTGTAGTTGGACTGGCATCCTGTTCAAAAGACGATGATGTGGATCCCAATGAAGAAGAACTGATCACTACCCTTAAAGTAAGCCTGTTGGCCTCTGGAAGTACCACACCTCAAGTGTTTACATTCAAAGATATCGATGGTCCTGCTGGTAATCCGCCTGCAACATTTGACAGCATTATCATCGATGCCAACAAATCCTATACGGCAACACTCCAGTTCCTGAATGAGAGTGTAAGTCCTGCAGAAGATATTACGGTAGAGATTGCTGCAGAGGCGGATGACCACCAGGTGTATTTTGCAGCTGCAGGAATGAATATCGCTGCAAGCAACCTCAATCTGGATAGCAAAGGATTGCCGTTGGGAATCACCTCAACCTGGCAGACGGGTGGTGCTGGAAAAGGTACTATGACGATTACCCTTAAACACAAGCCCGGAGCCAAAGCTGCTGGCGATCCTGTTAGTAAGGGTGAGACGGATGTAGAGGTTGTATTCGGTGTAAGGCTTAAATAAAGATTAAGTG
>REAQ01000219.1 GCA_004294195.1 Sphingobacteriales bacterium
CGATTACCCTTTTTCAACCAGCGGCGAAGTACGTCTATATCTTCAAATATCGTCAGCCCTTTAGCCATCACCCGCGCCATCTCAATAGCCAGCGAAGATTCCAAACTTCCCAGCCGATCTGCCTTGCGCATTCTGCTAATCGTCTTATAGGAGAGACTTAACAACACTGCCATATTCTTCATGGGGATATCCAATGCCAAGGCCAGATGCTGCATGACTTCTTTCTTTATCCCCACATTTCCGGCAACCCAAAAATCAATGTTGGTTGACGGCTCTTTGGCCATGAACAATTTACCACCCAACAATTGCCAGGTGATCTTCTCTACTGATGCTGAGAGATCCGGTTGCCGCCATGAAACACTAGAAGCTCTTCCTCCAACCAAGACTGCCATAAAAAGACATTTGTCTACAAGGTAAAAGAAATTTGTCGCAATTTTTAAGAACACAATGGAAAATAAATCAACAACTCAGTAACTCAATAACTCAGTAACTCAATATAAACAGACGTCCCCTTTCCCGGACTGGACAGCACATCCATCTTCCCTTTCATTAATTCAACCCGATGCTTGATATTGCTCCAGCCAATACCTGTACTCTTTTTTAGTATCGCCGTATCAAAGCCCTTTCCGTCATCCTCCACCGTAATCGATATCTCTTCAGCAGACCTGCTCAATTGCACCACTGCGTGTTGAGCAGAAGCATGTTTCATCGTATTGTTCAACAACTCCTGCACGATCCGGTAGATCGTTATAGCCACCGACTGATCCGTCTCTTTCCCTTCCATACCTACTGATTGATAAGTGACATTGAGTACTCCAGACTCCGTAACATCGTTGCAAAAATCTTTCAATGCCGCATCAAGCCCAAACTTCACCAAAGCTTCAGGCATCAGGTTATGCGCCACTCTACGCATCTCGTGGATAGAACTATCCAGCATCTCCATGCTCCGTTCAAAGGCACTTGCATTTTCTGGCGTCATGATCATGTTCCCCTTCATGGCCTTCATGGAGTACTTTATACCACTCAGCATTCCGCCCAATCCATCATGCAAATCCTTAGCCAACCTCGTCCGTTCCTGCTCCTCCCCCTTCAACACAGACTCCGTTGCCGCAAGCTGCTTCTCGGTCTCCAACTCAACGATACGTTGCCGTTGGATCGATTGTTTATGCTTGTAATTTCTATAACTCAATAACCCAATAACCAATAACGCAGCCAGACTTCCACCCAACAGTAGATTCAACGTATTTTTCTGCTGGATCGCGGCATTCTTGGCCGCAATCTGTGCGTCTTTCAGTTCCGACTGGTACCGCGCCTCACGTTCTGAAAACTGACGGGTACGTTCACCATTCAGGATGGTATCATTCACAGCCTGGTATTTTTGCAGGTATTCGTAGGCCTCTTTAAAATTACCTTTTCCAACATTCAATTGTTGCATCACCTCAAAAAACTCGCGCTGCTCTTCCTGATTCTCAGAAACAGAATAGTATGGAATGGCTTTGCTGAGATAGCCATCGGCTGCAGCAAAATTCTTCTCTCTCACGGCCAACCTGCCCATTAATAAATTTGCACTTGCCAGTGCATCTGGCACTTCCAAAATACTGGCAAGAGCAAGCCCTTTTCCGGCATACAATTTTGCAGAATCAACCTTACCCAGTTTCTCATAATCCCGCGCGATGCTTTGATAGTAGGTCTGTATAAATGGCTTCTCGATTGTACTGGTCTCCATGTCTGGCAAATGTTGTAGTCTCGCGCGTAGCGCTGTTTCCACCTGGCCGCTTTGCGAAAGATTATCAGCCTTTTGCTGGATGTATTGGGCGATGGCGGCTTTTGCATTGTAACTCCGTGCAATAGCAAGCGCCTTGTCAACATACTCGTCAGACTTTCGATAATTCCCCAGTGTGTTGAATACACTGCTAATGTTTGAATAGAGATCGGATTTTCGCTTATCCAACACCCGCTTTGTTACTTCCCCATCCTTACTGATCAGGTCTGGTCGCTCAAAAATATCCTCGGCCTTCAGATAATAATAAATACTGCTGTCGTACTCT
>REAQ01000016.1 GCA_004294195.1 Sphingobacteriales bacterium
CGCGGTGAACAACATCGATCTCAAAATGAAAGCGGTTCTGCAATTGATCCAATCATTCAATTGAGAAAGGATCCCTGTCTCGCAGGAAAGGTAGTTTCTCCCGGATCTGCTCCAGTGCGGATTTTTCAAGGGTAACTGTTTTAACTACGGCTTCATTAGCCTGCGTAAACAAAACCTCACCCATGGGATCAACCAGCATGCTGTCGCCACTGTGATGAATCCCGTTACCATCATCTCCCACCCTGTTCACACCAATTACATAGCACTGATTTTCAATGGCCCTTGCCTGAAGCAATGTTTTCCACGCATGATTGCGGCGTTCCGGCCAGTTGGCCACATAGATGAGCAGATCATACTCCGGCGCATTATTTTCTGTGGGTTGTTGCCGGGCCCAGACCGGAAAGCGTAGGTCATAGCATACCTGCAGGTTGATCTTCCAGCCCTTCACCTGCGCGATGAGCCGCCGCGAGCCTGATGCATAATGTTTGTCTTCCCCCGCAAACGCAAAAAGGTGGCGTTTATCATAATAACCGTATTGCCCATTGGGCAGCATCCAGATCAACCGGTTGAAATACTGCTCGTTATCACGGATGATGACGCTTCCGGTGATGATGATCTTGTGGGAAGTGGCCATTTCTTTCATCCATTGAACGGTGGGGCCGTCCATGGTTTCAGCGAGGGTCTCGGGTTTCATGCTGAAGCCGGTACTGAACATTTCAGGCAGCACAATCACTTCGGTTTTTCCAGCGGATTTGATCTGTTCTTCCAGCATGGAAAGATTGGCCGATGGGTTCTCCCAATAAAGATTCGCCTGAACAAGTGTAACAGTAAGTGAAGACATGCTGCAAATTAATTAAATTACAACCGATGGGAAAGCTACCCATTTATCAAACTCAACTTAACGCATATGCATCGGTCCACTTTTCTACAGCAATCTGCACTTTTAGCCGCCGGCGCCCTGATGAATCCACTCCAATCCTGGGCTTCGGAAAAACCAGATGGGAAGATCCGTGTTGCCGTGATTGGTTGCGGCAGTGTGTCTGGCATGTACCTGCCTCATCTGACGAAATCCCCTTTTGTGGAAGTGGTGAGTGTGTGTGATATTGTGCCGGACCGTGCGGCGAGCCGTGCAGCCGAATTCAAAGTGGCGAATCGATATACAGATATCACTCAGTTGCTGGCGGGCGAGCCCTTTGACTTGCTGATCAACCTAACGGACATGCAGGAGCATGGACGATTGAATAAGATCGCGCTGAATTCAGGCAAGCATGTGTGGAGTGAAAAGCCGTTGGCCAATTCATATAAAGAGGGAAAGGCCTTGCTGGATTTTGCGAAAACTAAGAAGCTTCGGCTCTGGGGAGCGCCGGCGGTAGTGAATTCACCACAGTTTGCATTCATGGCCAAATCCATTTTAGATGGCAAGCTGGGTAAGGTGGCGGCAGCACATGCGCACTACGGACACACGGGCCCTACCTGGTCCGCATTCTTTTATGAAAAGGGCGGCGGAAGTTTGCCAGACCTGGGCGTATATAACCTGGCAACACTTACGGGATTGCTGGGACCAGCATTATCTGTAGTGGCGATGACGAGTACAGTTACCAAAGAAAGAACGGTTGACAACAAAGGAAAGATCAAGGTGGAGGCGGAAGACAATGCCATGGTGCTCATGGATCACGGCAATGGAATCATCTCGCATGTGCAATGTGGGTTCAACTATTTTGATCCTTACGGTCATGAAGGCAAGGGGCAGGACCATCCCACCATCACCATCTGGGGCTCTCATGGAAACATGGCACTGGCGGGTTATGATTGGGCGCCGTATGGCGTTGACCTTGCGGTATCATGGACGGAAAAACCTGTACGATATGAGCCAGATCCTAAAAATTATGTTTGGCAGCAAGGCGCATCTGTAGTAGCCGAAAACCTGGTGAAAGGAACAGAGCCGCGCATCAATGTTGAGCACGCGCTGCATGTGTTGGAAATTATTGAAGCGGCAAGAACTTCCGGACAAACCGGGCAACGTGTAAAACTCAGTTCTTCCTTTCCTTATCCGATGGTTAAATGATCAAAGCAGAGATCATACAAGAACTCGGCCGAGCGTACGCACAATATGCTCAGTATATTGATGGGCTAACGGAAGAGGAATTTCTGCGCAGCGTAAATAGCAAATGGACCGCCGGACAGCAAACGGACCATTTGTTGCGCGCGGTGAAACCACTCAGCCAGGGACTGCAATTGCCTCGATTTTTTTTCCGGCTCTTGTTTGGCAAACCGAACAGACCTGGCAGAACCTACACGCAACTGGTAGCCAAATATCAACTCAAGTTGCAGGCAGGCGGAAGAGCATCCGCTGCCTTTATTCCAAAAGACGTATCCTACTCTCAAAAACAAACACTGCTGGCCGCGCTGCACAACCATGTGCACAAGCTACAGGTACGGCTAACCAATTACAGTGAAAAAGACCTTGATCAGTATCTTCTCCCACATCCGCTCCTCGGAAAATTGACGATCAGGGAAATGATGTACTTCACGATCTACCATGTGATTCACCACCAGAGAAACATCCAGGAAATGCTTCAGCCAGCAAATCTTTAGGATTTGACTAGAAAATTTTTGGCTCGCCTATGTGTTGAACAGCAATAGGATAACAAATGGTGCAGAATTCGTAACCTGGCAGAAGGCGTTTTGGCTTCGTTTTTGATTTTTCATTCCAGCGATTGCTACCAGACAACATTGTCCATAAGACCAAAACTGTTGTGATGAATAGTCTAAATGATGTTGCCCAGGTGGGTAGGTTTAAAAAAGTGAGCTACAAATTTATACGCGAAGACCAGGAGCGTCTGAATCGTATAGAACTGAAGCTATATGACAGCCAGTTGGAGGACAGTGTAAACGAGGAAGACCTTGCGAAATCCTCTGCCACTCAATTCATTCGCCGCTTCTCGCCGGTGGGCGAATATAATATCATTGATGTTTGGCTGATCAATCGCGGAAATAAGTCCATCATTCACGATGGTATTTTTACCTTCTCAATCAAGGAGTTGTAAATGAAGCTCATTCGCCGCCCGCAAGATCGGCTAGTGCGGCTTGAACCAACGGTGTTTCAAATCCTCTTTGCATCATATACTGGCTGACCTTATATTTTTTCTGATAGGCCTGCAGGCCCTCGCCTTTCAGCTGTTCCATTTTTTTCTCTACCAGATCGCTGATCGTTTTTTCATAGGCCTCTTCATCAATTTCCTGCATGCCTTTCTTGATGCAGTAGGCACTCACCCCTTTTTGTTTGAGTGCGTGTGTGATCTTCACCCGCCCCCAATGCTTGCTCCTGAAATAGCCGCCCACAAAAGCGACGGCAAACCGCTCTTCATTGAGGTAATTCTCTTCAATCAACGTGGATATCGCTTGATCTACGTCTGTCTTGTACAAACCGAAACTATAGAGCTTTTCTTTTACCTCCTGGTGACAACGTTCTTGATAAGCACAATAATGCCTCAACTTCTGCAACGCCTCTTCCTTACTCAGTCTTTTTTTAATCATAGAAAATGCCTTGTGCCAAATGCCCAATGCCTCAATGCCTTTATGCCTTTATGCCTCTTCTAGTCGCGCAAGACACCCATATTCATTCTTCAACAGGTCATCATACTCATCCGCTCTTCGAAAAAGACTTCTGAAGGTTTCTGTTCCATTGTCCTGGTTCAGGTCCATGTCATAGATAATGCTGGACAGTACGATGTTCTGCTGAAAACAACTCAACACTAAACCTTTAACCCTATAATTCTCTTCTAATAAGAATTGGTATAGTCGTTTAATATTAGACGTATCCGTCGGCAATTGACAGAGATAGGCATCCGCCGCAACAAAGAAACTCTCTGTATTATAATTGATGCGGATCTTCGCACTACCTTCTTTCACTTCCCAATTGTTTACGCCATTGCGCGCCAGCTTAATGTCCTTGCCCAATACACGCAGAATATCCTCCACCACTTTGGCCACGCCCACTGCTTCCGCTTCTTTCTCCGGCAGCAAGGGAAGGCTCACTTCCGTTCCGCAACTCGGACAGTATTTTCCCGAATCAATATTGCTGGCCAATACCAGGAAATCACAGGAAGGACATCTTGCCGATATCTCTCCGCGATGCGGTTGATAAATGGCCAAGGCCGCCTTCAGGTAATTCACGGGCAATGCAAAACCCAGATTATCTCCACCACGAATGATAAATGAGTTCACGCCAATCACCTCTCCGCGCTGGTTCACCAACGGACCGCCGCTGTTTCCTGGATTAATGGCCGCATCGATCTGGATAAACTTCAACCCATCCCTGATCCTGTTGACTTTACTCACCACGCCTTGCGTAGCAGAGTAGTTCAACCCATACGGATGACCGATGGCAATGACCGGATCCCCATCTTTTATATTTTCCACCTCACCCAATACAATAGCAGGAAGGTCAACACCTTTGGGCGGCTCCAGAAAAGCAAGGTCGTGCTTGGTATCTGAATACCACACGCGAGCCAACATCTTCTCAAATTGCTTGCCTGCAATGCTCACCTCCGGCGTGTCTTTCACCACATGCTGGTTGGTGACAATCAAATCATGCTCCCTGACATAGAACCCGGTTCCTGTACCTGTTTGCGTAGCAATTTGAATCACCACATACTGATACTGCTCAATAATCTGTTGTGCCGATGTACTGTCCATAAGCCCTACTGTCCTCCATCGAAATTTAGTCCCTGTATCTCGGCCAGAAAGCTGAGATTGAAGTTAATAATGTTGTCGTACCGCAAGCCCTGTTCTTTCCACGCCAGCTGCGGATATTTTTCTTTCCAATTAGCGATGATTTTACTGATGGCAGATTCAATTTCATCTCGCTCAAACTGGTTGGATGCGGGATCGTACAACAAGCTCGCAAAGCCCAGGGCCTTGAAATACATCGGATAGTTGATCTGCATAAATATTTCAATCAGCTGGCCAAGTGGCTTCGGCAAACTATATGAATACTGGCAATACGTGAGACCGTATTCCAGAATCTGCCTGGCGATTTCAGGAAATTTATTATCCCGATACCAAAGCATGTTCTGCCCCGCCGTGGTGAGTGCATCACTGATCACTTTATGCGGTTGTGGTGCAACAATGGAAAAAGTGGAAGTGGAACGGAAAAAATATGGCAGAATTTCTTCATCCTTCTTATTCAGCAATACGCGGAACGCTTCCGTCATCAGGTAATTTTTCTCCTGTGCCGTTTTCTCTTCCTTGGTGAAATAAATACTCACCGCTTTTTCGATCTCCTGTAAGAGTTTTCCTTCCGGTGCCAACAAATAATCCAATCGATACCCAAGTCCTAGTAACATATACGCAATGCCTCCGGCCATCTTGTCTTTATCGAGGGTATCGATGTAGGTCACGGTATTGCTGATGAACTCGCGGAAATACTGCAGCTTCACTATTTTCTCGTGCTCCGGCACAGGCTGGATATGATCTGTATCAATCTGTTCCAAATGTGCAAAATCCTGCACGAGGAGATCGTCTTGTTTGTCTGCCTTGGTGGCCAGCTCTTTCAGGCCGTAGTATAGTTTGTTGGGATTGGCCGTCTCGATCTCACTATCAAAGCGCATACAGATCCGGTTTTCCTGCAGACTGTATCGGCAGTAGAACAATTGGTAGTTCTGCTCCAGCAACCTGCGCATCACCGGTACACTTGGCTGCGGCATGCGCGCGATGCTCACCTGCGCCGTAACGGCTCGCCCATCACAATGCCCGCGCAGCACTTTTGAGCCCTGGTAGATCGTAAAATCCAGGACCTCACCCTTGCGATCCGTATGCACATTCTTTGCGTGATCATCCCGCAGGTAATTGAAAAAAGCGTCTATGCTTTGATGGTAATTTTTTTCTTTGAAGAGATTATCGGCAACGGTCCACTGGTTGACTTTCGCTGCTGTTTTGTTGTTGTCTGAATACCTGCCAAAAACAACATCAGGGCGCGGCTCCTCTTTTTTATTCATCCAACCGAAAAGCTTGTCCAACATAGAATTCTAAGGTATAAAGAATACGGGTAAATTGTTTAAAACTAGGACGAATTGGTAAAGCCCGCCCCCTTATATTTGCTAACCATAAACCTTTGTTTTCATGAAGTTTATTGTCTCTTCATCGGCCCTCCTGAAACAGCTGCAACAGATCAACGGTGTAATCAACGCCAATACGGTGCTTCCCATCCTGGAGGATTTTCTTTTTGTCATCGAAAAGAACAAACTCACGGTGGTAGCTACGGACTTGGAGACGGTCATGAAGATCACAATGGATATTGAAGCGAAGGACAATGGCAAAGTGTGTATCCCCGCCAAAATCCTGATGGATTCCCTGAAGAACCTGCCGGATCAACCGCTGACGTTCAACATCGATAAGAATTTCGGTATCGAGATCACGAGCGACAATGGTAAGTACAAGGTCATGGGCGAGAATCCCGATAACTTCCCCAAGGAGCCATCTGCAGATACCACAACGTCTTTTACCATGAGCTCTTCCGCACTGGTAACCGCTATCAACAAGACCCTGTTCGCGGTGAGCAATGACGATCTTCGTCCAGCCATGACCGGTGTATTCTTTGAACTGGATAAAAAAGGCATCACCGCTGTGGCCACCGATGCGCACAGGCTGGTGAAATACAAGCGTAGCGATGTAAGCTGCCCGAAGACAGACACTTTCATCGTTCCCCGCAAACCCCTGAACCTCCTCAAATCAGCTCTGCCAGATAACCAGGACGAGCTGAAGGTTTCCTATAACAGCAACCACCTTTTCGTTGACCATGGCAGCACGCAGATGGTCTGCCGTTTGATTGACGCCCGGTTCCCCGATTATAAAGTGGTGATCCCTGGCGACAATCCTTACAAGATGGTGGTTTCCCGTACGGATTTCCAGAGCGCTCTCCGCCGCGTGAGCATCTTCTCTAACAAGAGTACCAACCAGGTGGCGCTGAGCATCACCGGTTCCGAGCTGCAGTTGACCGCCCAGGATGTGGATTTCAGCTTTGAAGGTAACGAGCGCATGAAATGCCAATACGAAGGCGAAGACATGGCGATTGCGTTCAACGCGCGCTTCCTGATAGAAATGCTTTCCGCTACCAGCAGCGACGAGGTGAAGATGGAACTCTCCACGCCTACTAAGGCCGGCATCATCAAACCTGTTGAACAGGATGATGAAGAGGACCTGCTGATGTTGGTTATGCCGTTGATGTTGAACCAGTAAAATTGCTACTGGCTACTAGCTAGTAGCTAATAACTAATAGCTAATATGATGGACTCTATCATACAATTTTTCAACGGTCTCGAGAACCGACCTGGTCAGCGCCTGGCTTTCCTCGTGGGCGGCATGCTGGTCCTGTGGATCATCGAAGGTGCCATTCCCCTCATTACCATGCGGTATAAGAAGACCAAATTCCGCCACGCTGCGGTGAATATGGCCTTTACTGTCATGCATTTGATCATTCATACGTTTTTGGCCGTTCTTATCATCAAGATATCCGACTGGACGGCGGCCAATAACTTTGGTCTCACCCACTGGCTCAACGCCAACGTAGGACTCACCATCGTTCTTTCGCTGTTGGTGATGGACCTTTTTGGCGGATGGCTGGTTCACTTTACAGAGCACCAGGTGCCCTTGTTCTGGCGGATGCATATCATTCACCATGCAGACAATAATGTGGACGTGACTACTGGTCTCCGACACCACCCGCTGGAGTCTGTCTTCCGAGGGTTATTCTTCATGATGGGCATTTTCATCGGCGGCATCCCGATGTATGGGGTAATGATCTACCAGACCTTTGTAGTCTTCTTCACCGCCTTCACTCATGCCAACATCAGTCTGCCCCGTGCTTTGGATAAGTTCCTCAGCTATTTCTTCGTTTCCCCCAATATGCACAAGGTGCACCACCACTGGAAGCAGCCCTATACGGACACCAACTATGGTGCCGTGTTCTCCATCTGGGACAGGGCCTTTGGCACCTTCTCCGTGTTGGATCCAAAAGACATCCGTTATGGGCTAGACAGATACTATGATAATGAGAAAGACGAAGACTTTGGCGCCCTAATGAAACGGCCCTTCCAAAAACTTCATGATTGATGCGCACCATCGCCGTGATTCCCGCACGTTATGCGGCCACCCGTTTTCCTGCCAAGCTCATGCAGATGCTGGGCGATAAAACAGTGATCCGTCATACCTACGACAATACGGTAGCCACGGGTTTGTTCGATGAGGTGCTGGTGGCCACAGACAGCACGCTCATTGCCGACGAAATCCTGGCCTGCGGGGGTAAGGTCTTCATGAGCCAAAAAGAACATGAAAGCGGCAGCGATCGCATTGCCGAGGCGGTGCAAGATCTTGAGGTAGATGTGATCGTAAATGTACAGGGCGATGAGCCTTTCATGAAACGCGAGCCCCTGGCAGCGCTCGTGAATGCATTTGCAGACCCTCGCGTTCAAGTGGGCTCGCTCATGCACCGCATACATGATGAAGAACAACTCAACAATCCAAACATCGTAAAGCTGGTGACCGATAAAGAGGGCTTTGCATTACTCTTCTCGCGTTCCTGCATCCCTTATCAACGCAACGCTGATGTTGCCGTGAATTATTTCCGTCACATCGGTGTATATGCCTATCGCAAATC
>REAQ01000017.1 GCA_004294195.1 Sphingobacteriales bacterium
CTTCGCTCATGGAGCAGAAAATAATGCCTAACTCAGCCAATTCTGCTTTGAATGTTGTGGCAATGGAAACGCTGTCGATAACTGCATCAACAGCAATGCCCGACAACCTTTTTTGTTCATTTAAAGAGATGCCCAGTTTTTCAAATGTCTTTCGGAGTTCCGGATCTATTTCATCCAGGCTATTTGGAGCAATTTTCTGCTTCGGTGCAGAATAATAGATGATATCCTGGTAGTTAATGGGCGGATAATGAACATTTGGCCATGTGGGTTCTTCCATTGTAAGCCAATGACGATATGCCTTAAGTCTCCATTCAAGCAACCATAATGGCTCATTCTTTTTGGCCGAAATATACCGAACAGTTTCCTCGCTAAGGCCCATAGCAGCGTCTTCCGACTCAATATCAGTCACAAATCCGTACTTATAGTCGGAATTCGTTATCTGTTCCAGTATATCGTCTTGCTCTTCTGGCATAGTGTCCTCCGGGAAGTTAAGGGTGCAAATTTCCTTTAAGTTGTCCGAAATAAGAACAGCGAAGCAGGCAAATGGTTAGACAAATGGCGGTTTTTCCCGATATCGTAAACGGGGGAGAGAGCTCTGACCCTTAGGGAGGGGTTCCGGGGCAGATGTTGTTGATAAAAGGCACAAGTTAATGGTTTAAGTAGGAAGTCTTCACACCTCTCCCTTTACCTTCTCCCTGTACCCGGACCTCATAACAATTCTTTATCTTTAGCCCATGAACATCATTGTCACAGGCGCATCGGGAAATTTGGGGCAAGCAGTTGTTCGTCAGTTCCTTACAGCGGGCTGGACGGTGATTGGATTGGTGATGCCGGGCGACAAAACGCCGATGGATATCATGGATAAAAAATTCGTGAAAGTGGAGGTTGACCTTGCCGATGAAATGCATACTTCATTGGCATTGGGACGCATCATCAAAAAACGCGGAACGATAGATGTTGCCGTACTGACTGCCGGCGGATTTGCGATGGGGGATATTGAGAAGACCCATTCCAGAGATATTCTGCAACAGTACAAATTGAATTTCGAAACCACTTACCACGCCGCGCGGCCGATTTTCCTGCAAATGCTCACGCAGAAAAAAGGAAGGATTTTTATGGTAGGTTCCAGGCCGGGATCAAACATGACGATGAGCAAAGGGATGACGGCGTATGGGCTCACTAAATCCTTGATCTTCCGCCTCGCGGAATTGATGAACGCAGAAGCCAAAGGAACCGATGTGGTTACTACGGTAGTGGTTCCCTCTATCATTGATACGCCAACCAATAGGAAGAAAATGAAGGGCGAAGATTTCAGTACTTGGATGGATCCGAAGCAAATGGCTGAAGTGATCCAATTCTACACTACTCCCGCTGCAGATGGACTCCGCGAGCCTGTACTGAAGATGTACAACAAAGCGTAGCTTCGGGTGTGCCCACAGCGCAAACCACATCTGATTATACCCATCGTAACCGCGTAGCACTTATACACGGTGGCAGGGAATATTTTGACGCTGTGGTACAGCTCATCCGCCGCGCCACAACGCACATCCATCTCCAGACCTATATTTATGACGAAGATGAAACGGGCAAGATGGTGGCTGATGAACTCATCGCTGCTGCGCTTCGTGGTGTGAAGGTTTATGTGATAGTTGATGGTTATGCGTCCAGCAATCTCAGTGACGCTTTCATCCAGCACCTGGAATTTTCGGGTATTCATTTCCGTTATTTTGAGCCCGTGCTGCGCAGCAGGCATTTTTATGTGGGCCGAAGGCTGCATCACAAGATCATCGTGGCCGATGGAAGGGAATCACTCGTGGGCGGTATCAATATTTCGGACAAATACAATGACCTGCCAGATGACCCTGCCTGGCTGGATTGGGCCATGTGGGCCGAAGGGGAAGTGAGCTATGAACTGTTTAAGGTATGCGTTGGTTTTTGGTGCCGCTCCCGCAAGGCTACACGTGCAATGATTACGGCATATCCCACGCCGATTTTTCCCTCCACTTGGAACTGTGCGGTGAAAGTGCGGCGCAATGATTGGGTTCGGCGCAAGAACCAGATCTCCAGAAGCTACATAGAGATGTTTGATCGCGCGGAGGAGCATATCATTGTCATGAGTTCGTATTTTTTACCGGGCCGGGTGATCCGCAGAAATATTGCGAAGGCAAGGTCACGTGGTGTAAAGATTTCCCTGATCCTGGCGGGCAGTTCTGATGTGATGATAGCCAAATATGCAGAACGATTTATCTACCGTTGGTTGCTGCGTCTCGGCGTGGAGATTTACGAATACCCTAAAGCTGTGCTGCATGCCAAGCTGAGTACCTATGATCGGGTATGGGTGACCGTTGGGTCATACAATGTAAATGATATTAGTGCATACGCTTCTATAGAGCTTAACCTTGACGTGATGGACGATGCATTTGCCATCCAGGCGGATGGATGGCTACAGCGTATCATCGAAGAAGACTGCGATGCCATTACCACAGCCCAATTGCAAAAGTACAATACACTAACACGGTTTCTGCAGTGGTGGAGTTATGAAATCTACCGGGCCTTGTTTTTTTTATTTACGTTTTACTTCCGCCAGGAAAAAGAAAACTAGTTTGCCAATCCGGTTATTCAATCATCAGTTTCTTTTGATAACTAGTAGTACCACTTGACACCTGCAAAAGATACATCCCCTTTAGACTAACAGGTACGAATAAACGATATTGTCCACCCGTAGCGCGGTCGGTTTTTGAGACTACCAAACGGCCAGTCATGTCTATCAGTTTTATATTGATTGTTCTATTGCCGGATCCTGGGATCAGGATCTGGAACTGTTCTCTACCGGGGTTGGGATATACAGAAAATACTGCTGATACGTTTGATGATGCACGGTACAATAGTTCTTTCGAGTATTCATATCGTGCATCGATATCCACTGTTTTAATGCGATAAAATGCCGACTGTGTATTGCCATCGTTAAAGCTGTATTGCTTTACTCCGGTACCTGGCCTGAAGGGAACTGAGCCGATGGGCATGAAGTTCAGGCCATCGAAAGATCGTTCCACTACATATTCTTTGACGTTAATCTCCGTGGAGACCGTCCAAACCAAACGAACTCCGTTGTTAAGGTCTTGCAAAGAGAAATCAGTAATCAAAGCCGGGAGTAGTACACAGAGATCTGTATTGGTGGGAAAGCTCGCCAGGGTTGCGTTTTGTACGAGCACACCTGAGTTTCCATCAGCAGCGCCATAGTTTACGCCACCAAAAGTTGTTCCTGCGCTACCGCCACTTACATTTGATGCAGCATTCAGGGAAGCATTGCTATAAACCACTCCACCCGCACCGCCGCCTCCAGGTCCATGTTCTACGCCGCCGCCAGAGTTGGTGCCACCGTTTCCCCCGTTAGCCGTGACCGTTATGTTGCCATGGCCGGTCAGCGCCGTGAGTAACACGCTACCGCCTGCGCCACCGCCGCCACTTCCATCGTTGGTCACCGTATTGTTGGCAGACAAGCCATTTACATTGATGCTACCGGTACCTAGCAGGAACCTGGTATAAAGGATGACCATCCCACCACCCGCTGCACCACTGGAAGCATGGCCGTTACCCGGAGTGCCGGTACCGTTGTTGGTTGTGCCACCGCCACCGCCGCCACCCATCACGATCCTGTTTGCTGCACGTTGTGCAAAGTTGGCACCCTGATCGCCTCCCGATGCAGTGTTGCTGGCCCAGGCATTGCCGCCTTTTCCGCCAGTACCCCCGTTTCCTCCACCACCCCCGCCGGTGTTCTGATCATTTGCCGAAGGATTACCATCAGTGGCGCCTCCGCCGGCATTACCCGGTGCGCCGCGACCATGACTTCCGTTTATATATCCTTCGAGTGTGTTGTCTACAACAGCCGTATTAATAAACATGTAGCGAGGCGTGCCTGCTGTACCTTCTCCTTTGGAGCCATTATTATTTTCCGTAGAAAGGGTTCTCACATCGCCATTATCTCCCCCACCACCAAACAACTGACGGGAACCACCCCCGCGGAATCCAGTACCTTCGGCATTGACAGTGAAACCTGCCATGTTTAGATTGTTAACCGCACGGAGAACCGTTACCCCGCCAACACTGCCGTTCCAAGCTGGCGTAAATATGTTGGCTGTCAAGGTAAGGTTGTAGTAAACAGGTACCCTGATTACTTGGAACCGGTACTGACCAGTGGTACCAAAATCTGCGTTTCTATATGCTCTGGTAGTTCCTGATGTGAGGGTGATGGTCACTCCGCTGAAACTACTAACCACAGCGTATTCCATGTTTCCCGCGAGATGATCTGCATTGTTGAGATAACCGTTGGCCGGAGCACCAGGCGCATTATTTCCATACCTGTTGTTATTGGTTGCTGTGATCTCCGCTCCCTGCATTTGGATGATAAGAACAAGGTCGCCAGCGGCAATCGGTGTTGTGCCGATGCCAATGGCACCCACCACAATGGTGGTTGCACCCAGGTTTACCGTTCCGGTACCAGGATAAAATGTATTAGGATTGGTGTTCAGGTTGGTGGTTCCGCTGGTTGGACAAGTCTGAGAAAAACCAGCAACAGAAATTAAGAGTAGCGTTGCTACTGAATAGGGTAAGCGCCAAACCATGAGCCTTTGTTTGGGGAGCAAAGTTAACAAATGTTAATTAAATGGCTGAATATCACCCGGGTAGACAAGGGAATATTCTGACATACCGACATTCCTGGGACCTTCTTTGTACCTCTCCTTTCATCATCTCCTTTTAATAAATCATTGCCCGCGAATACGAGACAAGAAAGACCTAACGGTCAAACTGTTCCACTGCGCAAACCGTCCTCGCTGTACAACCAGACTATTATCGCCTTTGTGATCCAGGTAGTAGTGAAATGCAAAAGGCTGCTTGGGATCATACCATCCCACTTCCTGCCCAAAGCGGAGATCATTGAAAACGATAAGGCTGTCTTGCTGTGTAACCGTGTACCAACCCTGCGAAAAACGTTTCAGGTTTTCCACTTCCTCGTGATCACGAATATCTTTCAACAGGTGTTCATTCCGCGGGAAGAAGTTGAGCCGAAGCGTGTCTTCCGAATCAAAGAAACTCCGATACCCGATTTGGAATCCGTCTTTCTGTTCCATCACTACAAAATACAGCCAGGTGTTGAAAGGCGTGGGTGTAGTGAAGGAGCGTGAGTAAGCGATGTTTTGTTTTTCGGTAATGCGGTAAATGTCTTTGGTGACGATGTATTTGTTGAACAACGCAAAGCTTAAATAGAGTAAGGTACATCCGATGGCCATCCATGCCCATCTCACGCGATGGATATGGTCTGTGGGTTTGAAGATCAGAAAAAGGCAGGCGATACCACCGAAAATGGAGAACATCGGATCCACCACAAAGATGGTGTGGAAGCTCACGCGGTACTGCGAAAAAGGTTCATACCAGCCTGTACCATAATTATTGAATGCGTCTAGGAACAGGTGAACAAAAATTTCCGTTCCGAGGAAAAAGATCCATTTCCGGAGGGAGATATTATGGGGCCGATGAAACCGCTCGGCGGTCACGGCCAGTAAAAATGTGGCCAGCATAGCAAAGAGTATCGAGTGCGTAAATCCCCTGTGCGCCACCAGCTCCGCCGTGGGACTTAGCCACAGTGCATTGAGGAAATCGATGTCGGGCACACTTTGTGCCAATGCACCCCAGATCATGGCCTTCTTGCCGAACTGCTTATCGGTAAACAACTCGCCGATGACGGCACCTAGGGCGATGTGGGTCAGTGAATCCATTCATTGTAAAAATACTGATAACTTTATTGCCTACTGTGGTTGAAGGGAGATGATAAAGGGAGAAGTGCGAAGACTGCATCCACCTTCCACCATCCAACTTTATCTTCTCCCTTCACCAAACATTTCCATCATAAGACTGTTAAAAAGAAATGGGAGTGTTGAAACAAATCGCCGAATATCTCTATCTCCGGAAGAAGGACCCCAACCGCCCGGATTCCAGCTACGTGAAATACATGCACGGGATCAACCGGATCTCGATCTTGCTCTTCCTGTTTGCCATTATTGTGATGGTGTATCGGATGTGCGTCAAGAAGGGATAAGGAACATATTGAGCATCAACATTCGCTCACTGCACCTCGCCGCTTGGCGTGATGGGGTAATGATTTTTATGAGCTTCAATCCCTTTTTTAGACTTTTTGAACGCCATAAATAATTGGAAAATGGCCAGTAGAAGATAGGTGACGGGTAGTGCTTTTTTCCCGGCATTGAAAAATTCAACTGCCAATATGATAGACAAAATACCTTCAATTACAAAAAATACGCCGTCCACCCAAGGGGCCTTTTTTTCGATCACTGGATGAAGAAGGGCTACCAACAGGAATACGATACCTGCGATGGTAAACGGAATGTATGCGGGGTTATGGTGATCAAACTTTTCGTAAGCGTGGATGAAGATCACAACGGCGGCGCCGATATGTGCAACACGTTTCCGCTTCTCGCGATTCTTAAACAAATGTCTCAAAAGCATACAGTAATATACGGAAAAAATGCCCGGGTGGTTATATTTGTTGCTTCCAATCAAAAGTGATGAAGTACATATTTACCGAAGCCCATACAAACGCTATTTTATATTTGCACAGACTGGAAAAGGGTTTCGAAAGGTTTTTCTTCAGGGATCGCAAAGAGAAACTCCTCACCATCGCATGGAATACCGGAAAGGACCAAAAAGTGGAAATCGATGGATTGCCGTATGTCTTTCCAGCTTTGAGTTTGCTGCCTTTGATGGTGAATAATAGCTTTTCTTTTGAACGCCCTGAAGATGTGGTGGCCTGGCAGTTTAACCGTGAGTTTTATTGCATCGTAAACCACGATAAAGAAGTGAGCTGTGTGGGACTCTTGTTTTATGGTACTAAGGACGTGTTGTTTCTTCGTCCGGACCAGCAGGAGCAAACCAGCCTCACAATTTTATTGAAAGTTTTTGAAGAAGAATTCCGAAACCAGGATTCCATCCAGGCAGAGATGCTTCGTGTGCTACTGAAACGTTTGATCATTAAGTGTACGAGAATGGCCAAGGCCCAGTATGTTGATCCTTCCATGCCACAGAATGAACTGGATATTGTTCGAAGGTTTAATATCGCCGTCGAAAATCATTATCGGAAGCACCATGATGTTGCTTATTATGCAACTCTTCTCCATAAAAGCCCAAAGACCCTGAGCAATTATTTTTCACTTTATCATGATAAGAAGCCGCTGCAGGTTATTCATGAACGGGTGGCGCTGGAAGGAAAGAGGATGTTGTTGTATACGGACAAAACCGTGAAGGAGATCGCCTTTCAGCTGGGTTTTGAGGAGGTAACCAGTTTCAGCAGATTTTTCAAGAAGCAGGTAGGGCAATCGCCCCAGGATTACAAGCAGAAACAGGCTGTCGGGAAAAATCGACAAGCTATCGGGCAATAGCGATACTTCCAGCGCCTTGTTTCAGGCGCAATTTTGTGTTGTCATTTTATCAAAAACATTATAATCATGTCAACACAGTTTACTATTCCTACCCGCGATGAAGTCAATGCACTGAACCAACAAATGTTTGATGGTTTACAAAAAGGTCTCGGCTTTGTCCCCAACTTGTACGCAACGTTTGCTTTGAGCAATACAGCGCTGGCAGACTATCTCGCTTTGCAGAACAGAAAATCTTCACTGCGTGCTAAAGAACGTGAAGTAATCAATCTTGTGGTGAGCCAGGTGAATAGTTGTGAATATTGCCTGAGTGCACACACGGTGATTGGAAAAATGAATGGGTTCACAGATGAACAGATTCTCGAAATCCGAACTGGGGAGGTTTCTTTTGATGCTAAACTCAATGCCCTCGCAGCATTCACGAAAGACGTGACCCTGAACCGGGGAAAGACCGACGGCGTTAGTACAGATCAACTGCTGGCTGCGGGATATACCAATGAAAATCTTATAGACATTCTTGTGGTCATCGGCGATAAGATCATCAGCAACTTTTTGTTTGGCGTCACCAATATTCCCATTGATTTTCCGCTTGCGGCTCCCCTGAAAGTGACGGTTTAATCTGCAGGCTTCCTTCTGCTACCCGATTAACCGGTTAACAAAATCCGAACAGCATTTTTTCTTGTATCTACCTAACGGTAATGTACATGAAGAAATGCTGCTTTGTATATAAAGGCTGCCTGACAGGGGTGTGTATAGTGCTCCTGTTTTGTAGTGTTTGGGCCACTGATTCATCCAGGTCCCTTCTTCTTGTAACGGATATCCTGATTAAGGGAAATCAGAGGACCAAGCCCGGAATTATTGTCAGGGAACTGGGATTTAGGAAGGGCGACTACATTCCTACGGACCAATTATCCTACCTTCTGCAAAGAGCAAAACAACAATTATTAAACACGAGTTTGTTTCTTTCTGCATCGGTTCATCCCGTTTTGTTGGATTCACAGCATGTGCAGATTGAAGTTGTTGTAAAGGAGCGATGGTATTTTTTCCCAGCACCTTTGGTGTCATTGGCCGACAAAAATTTCAACCTTTGGTGGAAT